>CAZAIE010000393.1:0-6789 GCA_964485035.1 uncultured Myxococcaceae bacterium
GCTCGGGAGCGGCAGCCGGGACGGGCTCGGCCGCGGGGGCGGCGGCCACCGGCGCCACCGGAGCGACGGACGCGGCGGGGAGGTTCAGCACCGGCTGGGGGCGCGGCTTCTCCTCGGCGCGCGGCTGCACCGCGACCGGAGCGGCATCCACGCCCTCGGGCGGCATCATCGTCCACGCCGGGTCCTCGAGCGGGGCGTTGCGGGCGCGGCGGGCGGCGCGCAGAGCGGCCTCGCGGGCCTTCTGCTCGGCCTGCTCGCGGGCGCGGCGCTCCTCCGCCTCGCGTGCCAGGCGCACGGCGTGCTCGGCCAGCTCGGAGGCCTCGTCGGCCTCCTCGGCGATCGCCTCGTCGTCGGTGGGCGGGGCGAGGAAGGCCGGGGGCTCCGGCGAGAGCTCGTTCGCGTCCGGCACCGGCGCCAGTTCCTCGGACTCGGGCAGGTCGTCGGCGAACTCGGCGTCCAGGCCGTCGAGCTCCAGCCGCTCGGCCTCGGCCTCCTCGGCGTCGGCGAGGGCCTGGGCGAAGGCGGCGTCCTCCTCGGCCTTCTCCAGGCGGCGCTGCTCGCGGCGGGCGAGGAAGGCGACGTACTGGCGCTTCGCCTCGGCGACGAGCTGCCCGCGCAGGGCCACCGCGGTGCGGCCGACCCAGCTGCCCACGGTCACGCACAGGCGCGCGAAGGCGGCGTCGGTGGCGACGATGAGCGCGCCCGCGGTCGCGGCGATCATGAACAAGATCGACCCGGTGGTGGACAAGAGGCCGCGCAGGGTCTCGCCGAAGGCCGCGCCGATGGCGCCGCCGGGCGGGTAGGCGAGCAGGCTGGTGTGGCCGATGGCCAGGTGCGCGAGCACCGCCCCCGAGACGGCCAGCGCGACCACGCCCAGCATCTGTCGCCCGCGGTGCCGGCCGCGGCCGCGCACGAACAGCGCGAGCGACGCGTAGAACAGGGCCACCGGGACCAGGTAGGCGCACAGCCCGGTGAGGCCGAAGAGGCCGGAGGCGAGCTTGTGGCCCAAGGGCCCGATGAGGTTCTCGACCTTGGCGGCGAGGGCGTCCTCGCGGCGGTAGGTGAAGAGCGCGCAGAACACGCCGATGGAGGCCACGAAGGTGAACACCGCGAGGATGTCGCGGCCGAAGCCGCCCTGCGACGGGGCCTGCTGCGCCTTGGGCGTCGGGCCCTTCGCGGGGATCGGGCGACGCCCGGTGCGCTCCACGGCCTGTCGCGTGAGCACGCGCTTCTCGGGGCGGGACAACGACGTCCTGGGCTTCGCCATGTGAACCTGACCTCCGCGGGGCCCGTGCTACAGCCAACTACGCACGGGTTGCGGCCAGTCTAGGTTCGAAGGGCGAGGGGTCAATTTTCTGGCCGGCGATCGGGCAGAAGGCCCGGAAATCCGGGGAGATGGCGGGGCACTGTTCCACCGGCCGGAGATGCGGCCGGCGACTGAAGTCGCGCCTGAGCGCCCTTCGGCGGGCTCCAACCAGGATCCGGCTCAGTGCTTGAGCACCTCGTGCTTCGCCAACTCCTCGAGGCCGTGGTTGAGCACGAAGTACGCGACCACGTACTCCTGGTCGCGGTTGCCGCCCATGGCCTCGAAGACCCACTGGCCGCGCGCCGCGCCCTCGGCGTCCGGCGAGGCCCCGACGTAGGCCACCTCGGCGGGGTCGACGATGATCTCCCCGACCAGGTTCTTCCCGCGCACGAGCTGCGCCACTGCCCGCCCGTCCTCTTCCTGGATCAGGCCCCAGTGCAGGTCCTCGAAGTCGAAGAGCGAGCTGGTCGCGGTCCCCGCCTCGACGATGCAGTTCGGGTGCTCCTTGAGGAATCGCCAGAAGCGGTCGAAGGGCAGCGTGGTGCGGTCGGCGCGGCTGTCGGTGGTCGTGTTCATGGCTACCCTCGGGAGGCGCGGCATTATCCACGCGTCCCTGCCCGGTGCAAGGACGCGGCGGGGCTCACGGACGGGGCGCGGCCCCGCGCAGGCCGTGGACCACCACCGGCGCGGTGCGCCCCTTCACGTGCTCCTCGGCCAGGCGCTCGCAGTCGAACCGGCCCCCTAGGCAGCTCACCGTGTCCTCGCTGAGCAGGACGTCCGTTCCCAGTGTCTTGGTGAGCGACTCCAACCGCGAGGCCACGTTCACCGTGTCCCCGATGACGGTGTACTCGTGCTGCTCGGCGCCGCCGAGCATCCCCGCCGCGACCGACCCGGTGTGCAGCCCCACGCCCACCGCGACTGGCTTGAGCCCCTTCGTGACCCGCTCCCGGTTCAGCTCGGCCAGCCGGCGGCGGATGTCGAGCGCGGCCCGCACCGCGCGCACGGCGTGGTCCTCCTGCCGGGTGGGGGCGCCCCAGAAGGCCATCAGCCCGTCGCCGAGGAACTTGTTCACCGTGCCGTCGTGGCCCATCACGATGCGGCTCATCTCGCCCAAGAACTCGTCCAAAAACTCCAGCACCGCGCGCGGCGGCAGGTTCTCGCTGAAGGAGGTGAAGCTGCGGATGTCGAGGAAGAGCAGGGTCACGGTGCGGTTGCTGGGCGCCAGCTCGTCGCCGTACGCCAGCACGTGCTCCACCAGCGGGCGCGGCAGGAACCGGCTGAGGTTCTCGCGGCGGCGCAGGTTCAGGAACATCCGCCGCACCTGCACGTTGGTGCGCCACAGGAGCAGGCCCAGGGTCACGAAGCCGGCGATGACGAAGAAGTAGGGCTTGAAGCGGTACACGCCGTGGCGCGCCGCCACTGCCGTGAAGGCGGAGACCGCGAGCAGCACCGAGAGCCCGATGTGCACCGCGCCCCACCGCGCCACGGAGAAGGAGAGCGCCACCGCCATGGCGATGGCGGCGATCTCCGGGGTGGGGTGCCCGTCGACGCCGTCGAAGCGCGCGGCGATGGCCGCGAGGAACACGAAGTCCGCGACGCTGAGGATGAGCGGGGTGATGCGCGCGCGCTCCGGGTCGAGCTTCATCCGGCGCAAGAGCACCATCACCGCGCCGCCGAAGAGCGCGTAGGCCGCGACCAGGCCATAGGCGACCAGGTCCAGCGGCTCCCGCGCCCCCTTGGAGAGCCACGCCGCGCCCTGGCTCAGGACGATCGCCCCGGCGAGCGCGAGTCGGATGAGGGCCACCGCCCGCTCGCCCTGGAGCGTGCTCTCGGCGAGGACCATCTTCTCGTTGCGCGCCGACTCGAGCACGCGCACGACGGTGGTGTTGGAGCGCTGCACGCCGTCGACAATACCGGCTCGTGGACCGGTGCCAAGAAAGCCGCCGGGCTCAGGCTGCCCGGGGGACCCCGCCTGCGGCCGCCTTGCGCAGCGCCTTGTCGAGGTACATCGCCTCGTCTGCGCGCTGGAGCAGCGGCTCCGTCTGGTCGCCGGACCCGGGCCAGGTCGCTGCGCCCATCGACAGGCCGATGGCTCCCCCGTGCCACCGCGAGGCGAGACCGAGGTGCTCCCGCAGCCGGTCCACGGTCCGGCGCGCGCCGGCGGCATCGGTGCCTGGGAGCAGCAGCACGAACTCGTCGCCGCCGAGCCGGCAGACCACGTCCTCGGTCCGCAGGTGCTCCTGCAGGAACGCGCCGAGCCAGCACAGCAGCCGGTCGCCCGCGAGGTGGCCGTGCTCGTCGTTCACCCGCTTGAAGTCGTCCACGTCGACGAGCACGAGGCTGCCGGTGCGGCCATGCCGCCGCGCCGCGGCCAGCTCCTCCTCCAGCCGGTCGATGAGATAGCGCCGGTTCTTGAGGCCGGTGAGCGCGTCCCGGTAGGCCAGCTCGCTGGTGCGCGCGAGCCGCTCCACCTCGGCGCGCAGTCGGGCGTTCTCCCGTTCGAGTTCCCGCACCCGGTCTGCCGCTCGGCGCCTCATCGATCCCTCACGCCGCCTGGAGCCCGTCTTCCAGCGCCGCGGGGCCCGCGCCGGCACGCCACTCCTCGTAGAGGCTGCGGTCGGAGGCGTCCATCCCGAACTCGAGCTCTTCCTCGAGCAACTGCGACAACACGTCCACCACCTCGGTGTCCACCACCATGACCGCACCTCATGAATCGCGGGAGTACGCGAGCCCCGGCTCGTTGTTCCGCTCGCTCAACAGGCTTTTCGTCTGGGCGGAAGGGGCCGATTAGTGAGGCGGGGTCAACCCGACATGGGTCGCCGGGGACCGCTCACCAAGGCCAGGGAACGACGGGGAGATTCCCGGGTCGGGGCGGCCGGGGCGGACCTGCCTCAGCGCTTGAGCTTCGGTCCCAGCTTGGGCACGTCGAGGTACTCGACCGTCTGGCACTTGAGCAGGTCGCGCAGCAGCCGCTTCGCTTCGGCGAGCACGTCCGCCGGCGCCTTCGCCTCGGGCGGGACGTTCTTCACCAGCTTCATCTCCGGCGTCAGCCGCAGCGCGCCCTTCGAGCGCTGCACGAGGCCGGTGAGTTTCGCGGGCACGAGGTGCGCGTCGGGGCCCAGGGTGACCACCAGCCGGCCCGGCCCGCTCTCCAGCGCGCGGACCCGGAGGCGGCGCATGTCGGTCTTGAGCGTCATCACCTCGGAGAGGTTGTCCACCTCGTCGGGCAGGTCGCCGAAGCGGTCCTGCATCTCGCCGCGCAGGTCCGACAGCTCGTCGTCGTTCTGCACCGAGGCGAAGCGCTTGTAGAAGACCAGCCGCAGGTGGATGTCGGGGACGTAGTCGTCGGGGATGAAGGCGGGGACCGGCAGGTTCACGTCCGGGTCCAGGATCTCGCTGGGCGGCTCTCCGCGCAGCTCGTGGACCGCCTCCTCCAGCATCTGGGCGTAGAGGTCGAAGCCCACCGCGGCGATCTGGCCGGACTGGTCCGGGCCCAGGAGGTTGCCCGCCCCGCGGATCTCCAGGTCGTGCGAGGCGATGGAGAACCCGGCGCCCAGCTCGGTGAAGCTCTGCAGCACCTCCAGGCGCTTCGCGGCGTCCTTGGTCATCGCAGCCTTGGCGGGGACCAGCAGGTACGCGTACGCGCGCTCGCGGGAGCGGCCGACCCGCCCGCGGATCTGGTAGAGCTGCGCGAGCCCGAAGGTGTCCGCGCGGTTGACCAGGATGGTGTTCGCCGCGGGGATGTCGAGCCCGCTCTCGATGATGCTGGAGCTGACCAGCACGTCCACCTCGCGCTGGATGAAGCGGGACATCACCTCCTCCAGCTCGCCTTCGCCCATCTGCCCGTGGGCCACCGCGTAGCGGGCCTCGGGGACCAGCTCGGCGACGTACTGCGCCATCTCGTGGATGGACTCGACGCGGTTGTGGACGAAGTAGACCTGCCCGCCGCGCGCGAGCTCGCGGCGGATGGCCTCGGCGATCTGCGCGGGGTCGAACTTGAGCACGAACGTGCGGATCGCCTTCCGGTCCTCCGGAGGGCTGGCGATGATGCTCAGGTCGCGCATCCCGGACATGGAGAGGTGCAGCGTGCGCGGGATGGGCGTCGCGGTGAGCGTGAGCACGTCCACCTGCGAGCGGTACTTCTTCAGCTTCTCCTTGTGCGCCACCCCGAAGCGCTGCTCCTCGTCGATGACCACCAGCCCCAGGTCCTTGAAGGACACGTCCGCCGCCAGCAGCCGGTGCGTGCCGATGAGGACGTCGACCTTGCCCTCCGCGGCGCGCTTGAGCACCTCGCGGTTCTCCCGGGCGTCCTGCAGGCGCGACACGGAGGCGACGGTGATGGGGTAGTCCTTGAAGCGCTCGGTGAAGTTGCGCAGGTGCTGCGAGGCGAGGAGCGTGGTGGGCACGAGGATGGCCACCTGCTTCTTGTCCAGCACCGCCTGGAAGGTCGCCCGGAGCGCCACCTCGGTCTTGCCGTAGCCCACGTCGCCGCAGACCAGCCGGTCCATCGGCTGCTGGGACTGCATGTCCGCGAGCACGTCGGCGATGGCCTTGGCCTGGTCGGGCGTCTCCTCGTACGGGAAGTCGGCCTCGAACTGGCGGTAGAGCTCGTCGGGGGCGCTGAAGGCGTGGCCGGGGTGTGCCTTGCGCGCGGCGTACAGGCGCAGAAGCTCCGCCGCCATCTGCAGCAGGTGCTCCTTCACCGCACTCTTGCGCCGCTCCCAGCTGCCCGAGCCCAGCCGGTCGAGGGTGACGTTCTCGGCGTCGGAGCCGGTGAACTTCTGCAACAGCCGCAGCCGCTGCACCGGGAGGTAGACCTTGTCCTTGCCCGCGTACTCCAGCACCAGCGCGTCGGTCCCGATGCCGCGGATGTTCATCCGCGTGAGGCCGGCGTAGCGCCCGATGCCGTAGTCCACGTGGACCACGAGGTCGCCCTCCTTCAACTCGCGGAAGGCGGCGACGAAGGGCTGCTCTCCGCGGGCACGTCGGGCCACCTTGCGCGTGCGCTGCCCGAAGACGTCGTCCTCGGCGAGCAGCGCGAGCCCCGCCTCCGGATCCACGAAGCCGCTGGAGACGTCGCCGGCCCAGAGGTGCGCGTGGACCGCCGGCTCGTAGGCCTTCGGCGGGTCGGAGGGAAACGCCTCGCCGAGGTGCGTGCGGACCATCAGCTTGCGGTCCAGCAGCAGCCGCTTGAGCCGGTCGACCTGGCCGCTCGAGCCGCAGGCGATGGCGGCGTAGAGGCCGCGGTCGCGCCAGTCGTGCAGGCGGGTGGCGAGCGGCGTGAGCGCCCCGTCCTCGCCGTGGTGCGACTGGATCTCCTGGCGCAGCGCGGCGGTGGGCGCGGGCTCGAAGGTGAGCGCGGTGTCGTGCGGTCCGGCGAGGTGGACTGCGTGGGCCAGCACCTGCCGGCGCGCGGCGAGCAGCTCCTGGCACTCGGTGCGCGAGAGCGCGTGGGCCGCGGGCTCCACGCACAGCTCCTCGCG
>CAZAIE010000394.1:0-4461 GCA_964485035.1 uncultured Myxococcaceae bacterium
GCGCAGGCCCGCTGCGCGCACGTTCTTC
The DNA here is from genome assembly GCA_964485035.1 of uncultured Myxococcaceae bacterium. Taxonomy (GTDB): domain Bacteria; phylum Myxococcota; class Myxococcia; order Myxococcales; family UBA5297; genus CAZAIE01. The sequence goes on from CAZAIE010000394.1 coordinate 29, forward strand.
CGAGCCTTCTCAATCATCTCGTCGGTCATGTCGACGCCGATGACCTTCCCCTTCGGGCCCACCTTCTTCGCCGCGAGGATGAGGTCGATGCCCGCGCCCGAGCCGAGGTCGAGCACGACCTGGCCCTTCTTCACGCCCATCATCGCGACCGGGTTTCCGCACCCGAAGGAGTTGGCCACGGCGTCAGCCGGAAGCCCTCCCAGCTCCTTCTTCGAGTAGCCGCCCAGCTTCGCGACGACGCCCTTCTGCGCCGTCCCGGCCTTCACTCCCCGCTTCAGGACGACCCGGCCGAGGGCCTTGGCGTACGACCGGGACACACCCTTGCGAACGGCCGCACTGCTCTTCTTCGTCGTCGTCTTCTTCATGGTCTCTCCTCGGGCCAGGCGGCGAAGAGCGCCTCGAGCCGTCGCTTGAGTTCGTCTCGGACCTGCCGGAAGGCCTGCAGGCTCGCCTCCTCCGGCTCGGTGACCGCCGCCGGGTCCGGCAGCCCCCAGTGCACGCGAAGCGCGTCGCCCAGGAAGAGCGGGCACTCCTCCTCGCCGCACAGGGTCACCACCACGTCGACCGAGCTCGCCTCGATGTCGCGGACGTGCTTCGCCACGTGGCCCGAGATGTCGATGCCGACCTCACGCAGCACCGCGATGGCCTGCGGCCTCACCCGCGTCGGCGAGGAGCCGGCGGAGGACACGCGCACGCCCGCCGGAGCGAGCGCCCGCGCGAGGCCCTCGGCCATCTGGCTCCTCGCGGAGTTGGCCACGCACAGGAAGAGGAGGTGCTTGGGGCGGAGCGCGCGGATGGGCTCCAGGTCGGCCCGCCAGTCGCCGTGAGGTGCCTCGCTCATGCGCCCCCCGTCTTCGCCTCGCCCGCGCAGGTCTCCACGGAGCCGAGCTTCGAGGCGTCATCCGGGAAGTACTTCCGCTGGATCCACAGGGCCACGTTCACCAGGCCGATGAGCGCCGGGACCTCGACCAGCGGCCCGATGACCGCCGCGAACGCCGCGCCGTGGTGGATGCTGAAGGTCGCGACCGCCACCGCGATGGCCAGCTCGAAGTTGTTCGAGGAGGCGGTGAACGAGAGCGTGGCCGACTGCGCGTAGGTCGCGCCCACCTTCTTCGACATCCAGAAGGACACGAGGAACATCACCACGAAGTAGATGAGCAGCGGGACCGCGATGCGCAGCACGTCGAGCGGCAGCTGCACGATCTTCTCGCCCTTGAGCGAGAACATCACGACGATGGTGAAGAGCAGCGCGACGAGGGTGAGCGGGCTGATCCTGGGGATGTACTTCTTGCGGTACCAGTCCTCGCCCTTGAGCGCCCGGAAGCCGAACCGGGAGATCACGCCAGCGATGAAGGGGATGCCCAGGTAGATGAAGACGCTCTTGGCGATCTCGCCGATGGTGATCTTCTCGACGGTGCTGGCCGCCGCGCCCTCCAGCCCGAGCTTGGCCGGCAGGAAGGCGACGAAGAACCACGCGTAGACCGAGAAGAAGAGCACCTGGAACACGGAATTGAAGGCCACCAGGCCCGCGCAGTACTCGGTGTCGCCGCGTGCGAGATCGTTCCACACGATGACCATCGCGATGCAGCGCGCGAGGCCAATCATCATCAGCCCGACCATGTACTCGGGCTTGTCGCGCAGGAAGAGCACCGCGAGGCCGAACATCAGCACCGGGCCCACAAGCCAGTTCTGGACGAGCGAGAGGATGAGCACCCGCTTGTTGCGGAAGACCTGGCCCATCTCCTCGTACCGGACCTTCGCCAGCGGCGGGTACATCATCAGGATGAGGCCGACGGCGATGGGGATCGACGTGGTGCCCACCGAGAGGCGGTCGAGCATCGGGACCACGCCGGGGAACAGGAAGCCCGCCCCGACCCCCACGCCCATCGCCAGGAAGATCCAGAGGGTGAGGTAGCGGTCGAGGAACGAGAGCCTCCCGACGACGCCTGCAGCAGGTGAGGACATGCGTACCCCTCCGGCTCAGAGGCCTCCCACCAGGGCCTTCAGTCGCCGCAGGGCCCGCGGTGCGAGGCAGTAGCAGACGCGCGGCCCGTCGATCTCCCCGTGGACGAGGCCGGCGTCCTTCAAGACCTTCAGGTGCTGCGAGACCGTCGACTGGGCAAGAGGCAGCTCGCTCACGATGTCCCCACAAACGCAGGCGACCCTGCGCGAGAGGAGCCGCAGGATCTGCACGCGCGCCGGGTGCCCCACCGCCTTGGCCAGCACGGCGAGCTCGTCGTCCGCCTCCGGTCCCTCGATCGGCCGCAGGTCCGGCTCGCGGTCTTCCTTCGGATAGCAGGCGCTCTCGACCATCGATGCCCTCCCAGCAGTCAATCGGCGTTCTACGATGGCCCATCGACGCGCGTCAACGACGTCCCTGGGGCTGGAGCCGCTCAGCCATCGGCCCTCGACGATTCGGCCACCCATTCCGGAAATTGACAGCACCGTGGCTTTTGGCGTATTTGCCAAACCCTCATGGCGACCGATTTCCAACAGCGCGCGAAGGTCCTCAAGGCCATGGCGCACCCCACCCGGCTGCGGCTCCTCGACGAACTCAACCGCGGGGAGCGCTGCGTCTGCGAGCTCCAGCGCCTCGTCGGCGCGGACCTCTCGACCGTCTCCAAACACCTCGCGGTGCTGCGGGCTGCGGGGCTGGTGCAGGACGAGCGCCGGGGCATGGAGGTGCACTACCGGCTCCGGGTGCCCTGCGTGCTGCGCTTCTTCGAGTGCGTGGACGCGGTGCTCGCCCGTCCGGCGCTGCCCGCCAGCCGACGGTCCACGCCAACTCCCGCACGCTCGTCGAGGGCACGCGCATGAGCGAGCGCCGCAAGCTGGGCCTGCTCCTGCTCGTCTTCGGAGCTGCGTACGTCCTCCCGGTGGAGACCCCGCGCGTGCAGGGAGCGCTCCTCGAAGCCTTCGCGATGCTCCACGAGTACGCGCGGGACCACGTGCTGCTGTGCCTCGTCCCGGCGTTCTTCATCGCGGGCGCCATCGGCGTCTTCGTCAGCCAGGCCTCGGTGATGAAGTACCTCGGGCCCAACGCCTCCAAGTGGCTCGCCTACCCGGTCGCGGCGGTCTCGGGGACCATCCTCGCGGTGTGCTCCTGCACCGTGCTCCCGCTCTTCTCGGGCATCCACAAGCGCGGCGCGGGGCTGGGGCCGGCGAGCGCGTTCCTCTACTCGGGCCCGGCCATCAACGTCATGGCCATCATCCTCACCGCGCGGGTGCTGGGCCTGGAGCTGGGCGTGGTCCGCGCGGTCACTGCCGTCGCCTTCTCCGTCCTCATCGGCCTGGCGATGCACCTGCTCTTCCTCAAGGAAGAGCGGGCGCGGGCAGAGGCCGGAGCCGTGCTGCCCCAAGCCGAGGAGCCGGCGCGTCCGCTCTGGAAGGACGGGCTCTTCTTCGCCGCGATGATCGCCATCCTCGTCTTCGCCAACTGGGCGCGCCCCGCGGACTCCGAGGGCGGCATCTGGGCCGCGGTCTTCGCCGCCAAGTGGGTCATCGCCGGGGTGGCGGGCGTCGCGCTGGCGGGGATGCTGTGGCGCTGGTTCAGCCGCGACGAGCTCACCACCTGGACGGACTCCACCTGGACCTTCGCCAAGCAGATCCTCCCGCTGCTCTTCGGCGGCGTGCTGGTCGCCGGACTGCTGCTGGGCCGCCCCGGACACGAGGGGCTGATCCCCAGCGAGTGGGTCGCGCGGCTGGTGGGCGGCAACTCGCTCTGGGCCAACCTCTTCGCCTCGGTCTTCGGCGTGCTCATGTACTTCGCCACGCTCACCGAGGTGCCGATCCTCCAGGGCCTCATCGGCTCGGGGATGGGGAAGGGACCGGCGCTGGCGCTGCTGCTCGCGGGACCGGCGCTCTCGCTCCCCTCGCTCGTCGTCATCCGCAGCGTGCTGGGCACTGCGAAGACAGCGGCGTTCACAGGTCTGGTGGTCGCGTTCTCGACCGCCGCGGGGATGCTCTACGGAACGCTGTTCTAGGAAGGTCGAATGGAGGAAGCCATGGACATCAAGGTGCTGGGAACCGGTTGCGCCAAGTGCAAGCAGCTCTACGCCGAGGCGGAAAAGGCCATCGCGGAGGCGGGCGTGACGGCCAACCTGTCGAAGGTGGAGAAGCTCGACGACATCGTCACCTACGGCGTGATGATGACCCCGGCCCTGGTCATCGACGGCGAGGTCAAGTGCTCGGGGAAGCTGGCCAAGGCCCCGGAGATCGCCAAGTGGATCGCCGCTGCCGCGAAGAAGGGATAGGCCGGCGATGCTCGATCAGATCGTGACCAACGCCGGGCAGTACATCCAGACCAGCCCGTGGCTGGCCGTCGGTGCGGTGTTCGCGGGGGGCGCGCTGACCGCCTCGAACCCCTGCGTGCTGGCGATGATCCCGCTGATGATGAGCTTCGTCGCCGGGCGCAAGGGCGAGCCCGTGGGGCC
>CAZAIE010000394.1:4471-6783 GCA_964485035.1 uncultured Myxococcaceae bacterium
GGGCCGCTGCGGGCGTTCGGCTACTCGCTGGTCTTCGTGCTCGGGCTCTCGGTGAGCTTCACCGTCCTGGGCGTCGTCGCGGCGCTCGCGGGCAAGCTCTACGGCGACATCTCGTCGATCTGGAACTGGGTCGTGGCCGCGGTGTGCGTGGTGATGGGGCTGCACCTCGCGGGCCTCATCCCCATCACCATCCCCATGCCCTTCCAGCTCAAGCCGACCCGCACCGGCTTCGTGGGCGCGCTGATCCTCGGGCTGTTCTTCGGGGTGGTGAGCGCGCCGTGCGCCGCCCCGCTGCTCATCGTCCTGCTCACCTACCTCGCCGGGTCGGGCGCCTCGGTGCCCTACGGGGCGCTGCTGCTGCTCGTCTACGGACTGGGCCACAGCCTGCTGATCATCGTCGCCGGGACCTCGATGGGCGCCGCCCGCAAGCTCATCGAGTCGCAGAAGGTCACCCGCGCCACGGAGTGGATGCGCCGCGGCGCCGGCGTGGTCGTGGTGCTGGTGGGGCTGTACTTCGGCTACCGCGGGCTCTCGTGAAACTGGAGGTCGTCATGCATCGGTCCATCCTCGTCGTTCTCTCGCTTGCTGCCTGTCCCGGCGCGAGCAAGCCCGCCGCGACCACTGCGACTGCACCTGTGGCAGCCGCAGTGGCTCCAACGCCGCCTCCCCCGGCCGCAGCTGCCGCGGCGGCTTCGAAGGTCGCGCGCGTGGTGTTCCTGGACAAGGAGCACGCCTGCGAGTGCACCCAGAAGGCCATCGACGCCTCGTGGACCGCGCTCCAGACCGCCATCCAGGGCACCCCGATGCCGGTGGAGCGCATCCACCTGGACACGCAGGACACGATGGCGGCGCTCTACAAGGCGAAGCGCCCGCTCGTGTCCGTGCCCGGGCTCTACCTCCTCGGCGCGGACGACTCGCTGGTCGAGCTGCTGCAGGGCGAGGTCACGACCGAGAAGATCCGCGCGGCACTGGGGCGCTGACGCTGCGGCCATGCCGTCCGCACTCGAGAGGCTGAAGACCTGGGGCTTGAGGAAGAGGGTCACAGGGGTCCTGTCCCTGGCGATGGCCCTGTTGCTCGCCTTCCACGTGGCCTCCTGGGCGCAGGCCGTCCCGCTCCAAGGCGCCACGATCCAGTCCGCGCAGAGAGCCGCCGCCGGCTATCGCGAGGGAGCACGGCGGCGCTACGAGCTGGAGGTCGTCCACCGCGGCGAGGTGCGCTCCGGCTTCATGGACACCTACTGGTTCGTGGGGGCTCCCGCGCCGGGAGAGGTCCTCGACCTGCGGTGTGCTGCGCTCACGGGCGGCTCGTGCCGCTTCTTCCACGGTGCGTGGACCACGGAGTTCGGGTCGTGGCTCGTGGTGTTGGCCCTCGCCGGGCTGGCGCTCGGAGGCTGGGGGCTCCTGGAGCGACGGAGCCGCGCCCGAAGCGGAGAGCCGCCTGAGCGCTCCGGGCCATTGCGGTGAATTCTGCCGGCGGAACGGGAACACGCGCCGCGGGACCCGTGAGCCGGTAGGCTGCTCCTCCACTTGGAGCCGCCATGGACCGCGCCAACACCATCCTCCCCCGCATGCTGGAGCGGCTCTACGCCGCGCTCGCGAGCGGCCCCAGCCTCAACTGCCGTCCGCAGCACAGCCGCCAGCGCGTCGACGTCGCCGGACTCGCGGCGCTCTCGGGCCCTGCGCCTGCCGACGCGCTCTGCGGCCTGCTCGATCGCCGCGCGCAGCGCTTCACGGCGCCGCTCGCGGGCCGGGCCAGCGGACCGGAGGACGGCGATGCAGCAGCGACCACCGCCGACCCACAGACCCGCGAGCAGCTGAAGGCCGCCGAGGCCCAGGTGATGGCGGCTCAGGCCAGTGTCGACGTGGCACGCGCCCAGGGCCGGCCGTCGCTGTCGCTGGCTGCCGGGCCGAGCTGGCAGTCGGTCGGCGGTAGCGAAAGCCATGGCGGCAATCTCGGTGTTACGTTGTCCGTGCCGCTGTTCGCCGGCTTCGAGACGACCTACCGGGTGCGCTCGGCGGCGGCGCAGGCGGAGGTTCGGGCGGCCCAGCGCGACCGGCTGAAGAACCAGGTGGCGCTCGATGTCTGGCGCGCCTGGCAGAGCCTGGGCACGGCGACGCAAAGCCTGGCGACGACGGCCGACCTGCTGGCCAGCGCCGAGCAGTCCGAGCGCGTCGCCCTCGGCCGCTACAAGGCCGGCGTCGGCACAGTGCTCGATTTGCTCACGGCGCAGAGCGCACTGGCCAGCGCCCGGCTGCAGCGCATTCAGGCGCAGCTCGACTGGAATGTTTATCGCGCCACGCTGGCTCAGTCC
>CAZAIE010000395.1:0-6774 GCA_964485035.1 uncultured Myxococcaceae bacterium
GGCCCATGTTCTGCGAGGGGCTGGGGCCGTTCCGCTGGGCGGCGCTCTCGGGCGACCCCGCGGACATCGCGCGGACGGATCGTGCGGTCTCGGAGCTCTTCCCCCACAAGAAGGGCCTGCAGCGCTGGCTGAAGCTGGCGCAGGAGCGCATCGCCTTCCAGGGCCTGCCGGCGCGCATCTGCTGGCTGGGCTACGGCGAGCGGCACCTGGCGGGGCTGGCCTTCAACGAGCTGGTGAGGAAGGGCGAGGTGAAGGCCCCCATCGTCATCGGCCGCGACCACCTGGACTGCGGCTCGGTGGCCTCGCCCAACCGCGAGACCGAGGGCATGAAGGACGGGACCGACGCGGTCTCGGACTGGCCCATCCTGAATGCGATGGTGAACGCGGTGAACGGCGCGTCGTGGGTGAGCTTCCACCACGGCGGCGGCGTGGGCATCGGCTACTCGCTGCACGCCGGGCAGGTCATCGTCGCCGACGGGACCCCGGAGGCGGCGAAGCGGCTGGAGCGGGTGCTGAAGGGCGACCCGGCGATGGGCGTGTTCCGGCACGTGGACGCGGGCTACCCGGAGGCGGTCGAGGTGGCGAAGAGCCGCGGCGTGCGGATCCCGGGGGTGACGGCGTGAGAAAGGTGATGGCGATGCAGAGGACGATCGGAGCGCTGGCGCTGGCCCTGGGCCTTGCGCTCTCCGGGTGCAGCAACGACTGCCGCAAGGCGTGCGAGCGCATCTTCTCGCTCTGCAATGGCGCGCCCGACTGGACCATGGACGTCGAGGGCTGCGTCAGCGACTGCGAGGAGAACCTGTCCGGCTGCAAGAACCTCGGCGAGCAGCAGGCCTGCGTCCTGGACGAGGCGAAGACCAGCTGCGGCGCGCTGGAGTCGTGCCCGGGGTGCCTGCAGTAGGCCGAATCGCCGCTTGCCTTCCCCCAGGCTCCGCCGGTATGCCCTGCCCCGGTCCACTCCGGGAGCAGGGATGAAGAGCATCGAGCAAGCCGGTCTCACGTCCTATCGCCTGGTCCTGACGCTCGTCACCCTGGCCTTCCTGCTGGGCTTCAAGCTGCTGAAGGTCGGGCAGGAGCCGGCGGGGCTGCTGGTCGCCACCTGGTGCCTCGAGGCGTGCACCGGGCTCTGGGTCTTCGCCCTCTCCGAGGCGCTCAGCCGGTGGGAGCGCGCCCGGCGGCTGCACCTCGAGGCGGCGATCTTCGCGCCGCTCTTCCTGCTCCACTACTCGCTCTCCTTCTTCTCGACCTACTTCTTCCGCGACAGCGTGGTGCGGAAGTTCTCGCTCCTCGACATCGGCATCGACACCGTCGCCTTCTTCGTGATGCACATCCTCCCGGCGAAGGGCGCCATCCTCTACGGCGGGGCGCTGGCGGGGGTGCTGCTGGTCGCCGGGGTGCTGCGCTGGGTCGGCTTCCGGCTCCCCGGCCGACCGCGGGTGTGGATGGCCCTCCTCCTCGCGGGGACCGCGGCAGCCTGGCTCTACGCCCGCTCAAAGCCCGGCTTCCCAAACCCGCTGGTGGACCTGGCCAGCGACCTGGAGGCCATCCGCCAGCACCCGCCGGTGAAGCCCCATCCGGTCCCGCGGCACCCTCCCGAGACGCTGGACCGCGCAGGCACGCCGGGGCGACTGGAGACGCGCTTCGACCGCATCCTCGTCTTCGCGATGGAGGAGATCACCCTGCGCAACTTCGAGGAGTCGGCCGCGGCGCTGCCGCCCGACTCGTTCTTCCCTCGAGCCCGAGCGCAGGGGCACTTCTTCGAGAGCTACTTCACCAACAACATGGACAGCCGCACGGGGATGCTTGCGCTGCTCACCTCGCGCTTCGTCCCCTACCAGGCGTACACGAACCTCGACAAGGCCCGCTACGAGAAGGTGGCGCAGCGCCCCTCGCTGGTGCACTGGCTGCGGGAGCAGGGCTACTACACCGCGACCGCCACCGCGCAGGTGGTGGAGGAGGCCGTGGTCGCGGACCTGCCCTGGGACAAGCACGTGTTCCTGACCGAGGCACAGACCCGGCAACTCCGGGAGGAGAAGCGCTACGCCTGCTTCCAGGTGTACCGCTTCGAGGACAGCTGCGAAGACAAGTTCCTCCTGCCGCAGTTGTTCGAGCTGCTGGACTCCCGGGAGAAGGTGCTGTGGGTCCAGCCGTTCGTCTGGGGCCACATCCCCAACTACCGCACGACGCTCGGGAAGAGCGACGTGGCCTACTACGGCGAGTTCCTGGACGAGTTGGTGGTCCACCTGCGCGGAAAGGGCATGCTGGAGCGCACATTGATCGTGGTGACCTCCGACCACGGCAGCCGGGATCGGGCCGGTGAGGCCGAGCTCTCCAGCTACCGGATCCCCCTGCTCTTCTTCGCTCCCGGGATGGAGCCCCGCACCAGCCGCGAAGTCTACTCGCACCTCGACTTCAAGGACCTGCTCCAGGCGGAGCTCACGGGGGCGGCGCTCCCGGCGGCTCCCCAGTTCGCGCCGATCATCGGCCCCACGCACTCGTCGATAGTGGGGGTCGTGACCCGGGAGCACGACTTCATGCTGCTGAAGGACCGATCCTGGGCCAAGTACGTCCTCGCCCACGGCAACGTGGAGAGCGACAGGGCACCGGTGACCCCTCCCCGCGGCAGCGAAACCCCGTTCGAGTTCCTCACTCTGCTCAACGACTACCGACGCTTCTTCCAGGCATCGCTGCCCTGAGCTGAGCTGAAGCCTCGAGAGGGCCGACCGGCTCCAGCCCCCGGAGGCAGAGCGAGCACTCGCTGCTACTTGGACACCCTCTGAGCGCGGAACGCCGGAGAAGGCGTAGACCTAGCTGAAGACGCCGCCCGCCGTGAAGCTGAGCGCCACCAGGTACTCGTCGTCGTTTCCAGCCTGGACGTTGTAGGTAGCCGGGACACACGTCAGCGCCGCGAGATTCACCGGGTAGGTGATCGCCCCAGCAGAGCTGGGCGCGGATGCTCGGGGAATCGAGAGCCGGGGGTGTACAGCAGCGGCGTGACCGCCCACGAGCGCGGACAGGCCGAGAGCGGGCCGGGCCTCGCCAGCCCCCCCCCGCTGACAGCAGGCGTCGCAGCGACGCGAGGGAGTCGATCTTCGTTGGACCCAAAGAAGTGAGCCCCGCGTTGCCGCGGGGCTCATTGAAGCTCAACTAGACACGAAGACTAGTTCGAGCAGACCTCGTCGGCCTTGCACACGGGGCTGCAGACCGGGTTGTCCTTGCAGGTCCCGTCCTCGCAGTACTGGGTCGAGCTGCAGGCGGGCGAGCAGGTCTTCGGCTTGGCCTCGCAGGCGCCCGTCAGAGCGTTGCAGATCTCGGTGTCCTTGCACGCGGGGCTGCAGGTCTTGAGCTCCTTGCAGGTGCCGTTGTCGCAGAACTCCATGGGGTCGGTCTTGCACGCGGGGCTGCAGGTCTTCGGCGTCTCAATCTTCTTGCAGGACGCGCCGCCACAGCCGGCGAGAGCGAGGGAGCCAACAACGGCGAACGCGATAGCGAACTTCATCATTTAGGTATTCCTCCCGAAGGAATCGAGTTTGTTCTCAGCAACAACCGGGGCGCAACATTGCCCAAGCCCCAACGGTTGTCAAGATGGTGCGCGCACTTCTTTTCGCAGCGTGAGCCCCGTCACTTCGCGACCTTGCGCCGGATCCGAGCCTGCGCCGACGCTCCGCTGGCTTCGTCAGAGAGCGTCAGCAGCGACTCCTTCTGTTGCGGATCGAGCCTCAGCCGCACGCGCTTGCCGCCGTCGAGCAGCTCCAGCTTGCCGCTCGAAGCGACCCACTTCGGAGTCACCTGTGCGGGCTTCCCGGACGTCGCGGCCTCGAAGCCCAGCTCGACGACGAGGGCGCCTTCGAGGACCAGGTCGTCCACGCGCTGCTCCTCGTAGGTGACGAAGAGCTGGAGCTCGCGCCGGACGATCACGCTCGCGCTCGCGCCGCCCTTGCGCGCCAGCGCCTTCACCTCGCAGCGCTCGACCCCCGGAGTGAGAGCCGCGCGGACCTTCGGGCCAGCCTGGGTGAGCTGGGCGCACGTCGACTCGAAGGCCACCTCGGGGTCTGCCACGGCGACCGGGGCCCCCGAGCCCGCGCGCCGCCAGGCCTTCGCCTCGATCTCCACGTCCTTCTCACCCACGGGGATGAGCGCGAGCGCCGCCTCCTTGCCTCCCACATGGAGCCGGAGCGTGGAGATCTCGGGGTTCTCGTCCGGGACTGCCCTGGGGCCTGCCAGCTCGAAGAAGGTGTAGCGGCGGCCGCCCTTCTCCACCCCCGGGCGTGCGCGCAGGTCGAAGAAGCGGCGGAAGTGCTCGATCTGCGCGAGCGCCGCCGCGTGCTCCGCCTCGTCCCCCACTGCCCACGAGAAGTCGACGATCCACTGCTCGGTGGGCCGCTCGGCCCAGGCCTTGGCGGCGTAGGTGCACGGCGCACACGCGCTCTCGGAGACCTGACCGCCGCCGGGGCAGCGGTACTCGCGGCGGGTGCCAAACACCTGGACCTCTCCGGAGTTCAGGGACTCGATGGCGGAGTCCACACGAAGGGCGCCCAGGACATGAGCCCGGTCGCCCCCTTTGTGCGCGGCTTCCAGGATGGCAGCGGGCGAAGGCGCCGGCTCGGGCGAATCCTCGGCGACAGCCGAAACGGGGAGCAGCACCAGCGACAGAGCGAGCGAGCACGAGCGCAGAGCGGTCATGCCCGGAAGCTATCCAACCCAGTCCACCCAGTCGACCAACAGCGTGCGCCCTACTGCAGCGCCACTACGGAACCGCGGGCTTCTTGCGGAACCGGGACAGGTTCGCAGGCAGCGCAGCGAGCGGGGGCAGCTCCTTCTCCGGGTGCAGGGTCCGGGTGCGCTCGTACAGCGCCTCCTCGGCCTCAGTGCGCTCCGGGTCCACGACGCAGCACTCCACCGGGCAGACCTGGGCGCAGGCGAAGTCGTCGGCGAACCCCACGCACTCGCTGCAGCGAGCCGGGTCCACCTCGTCGATGTGCTTTCCCTGCTTGATCGCCTGGTTCGGGCACTCCGGCTCGCAGGCGCCGCAGTTGATGCAGTCGTCGGTGATGAGCACCGCCATCTCAGGCCTCCCCCAGCTTCGCGCGGACCTGCGCCACAACATCGTCGATCACCGCGTCCAGGGACAGCCCGCTGGTGTCCAGCACCCTGGCGTCCGCCGCAGCGCGCAGCGGCGCCAGCGCCCGGGTGGAGTCGTCGCGGTCGCGCTGCCGCTGGTCGGCCAGGACCTGCTCGAACGTCGTGGCCGTGCCCTTGGCGGTCAGCTCGGCGTGCCGGCGCTGGGCGCGGACCTCGTCCGAGGCGGTGACGAACAGCTTCACCTCCGCGTCGGGGAAGACCACCGTGCCGATGTCCCGTCCCTCGAGGACCGCGCCGCGAGGCGCCGCGCGCGCGAGCCGCCGCTGCAGCTCGAGGAGACCCGCGCGGACGACGGGCCGCGCCGACACCGTCGACGCGCCCTTGGACATCTCCGGGGTGCGGATGGCCTCGCTCACGTCCTCCCCGCGCAGGAAGACGCGGTTCTTCCCGCCCTCGAACGAGAAGGAGATCTCGATGACGGGGAGCACCCGCTCGAGCGCGGCGTCGTCGGTCCAGCCCACGCCCAAGCGGCTCGAGGCGAGCGCCACGCACCGGTAGATGGCCCCGGTGTCCACCAGCGCCAGCCCCAGCCGCTCGGCCACGGCCTTGGCCACAGAGCTCTTCCCCGCCCCGGCGGGTCCGTCGATGGCGACGATCATTCTGGAGTCTCCCGGTGAGTTGCGGGCGCGGACTGTAGAGCCCGGGAGGGGGTGAGGCAAGGAAGGGCTCAGGCTGCGTGAAAGAGACGCCGCAAACGGCCTTCGACGATCGGCCGCAGAGCCGGGTCCAGCTCGGTCTCGCCGAGCCGCTCGGCCAGCTTCGTCTCAGCCAGCAGCCCATGCCGCACCAGTGCGGCGAGGAACACCTCGTCCTTCTCCCTGCCCGCAACGAGCTTGGACACGGCAAGATCGTGCGTCTCCAGGCACCACCCGGTTGCGCCTCGGGTCCCAGGACCCCGCACCGGCACGAGCCGCGCCATCCACCCTTTCGGAAGCACGGACGTCCGCTCGCCGACCCCCTGGGCATAGTACCCGAAGGTCTCGTGGAACATCGACAACTCCCCGATCGCTCCGTCGATGACCTCTGCGCGGTCGGGGTGGTTCTTGGGAAAGAGGTCGGCCTCGATGGAGACCAGGACCTCGACGGGTGCATCTGGATGCTCGCCCAGGATGGCCTGGCTCCCGACGATGACCAACTCGTCGTCGTCGGCGATGGTCGCGGCCGCCCGGATGAGGTGCTCGAGCTGTGTGCGCGTCATCGGAGTCGCTCCCCCACTTCCCGCCAGATCCGCCAGCGCGTTGCCGAATCCAGCACGCCTGCGAATGGCGTGCTCTGGCGCAAGGCCCGCGCTGTCTCTCCGGGGTCCACGAGCCGCGCACAGAGTTCCTCGATTGGCAGGGACAGAACCTCCGCCCAGCGCTCAACCCAGAAGGGGTGCACGGCCCGGCTCCGCCTCCAGTCCTCGAGACGCAGGCGAGCGCGCTCCAGCACGGCGGGGTCCTGGCGGAGCCGGCGGACCACCTCTGCGTGGAGGGCGATGCTGCGCTCCTCGGCTCTGCGATGCGGGTCCACGAGGAATAGTGTAGCGGGACTCCTTCGGCCTTTGCACCCGCGCCCCACTCGGCTATCAACCGGGCGGTCTTCTTCCCGTGAGCTACTCACATGGTCCGTCTTGCCCCGCTCCTCATCGCC
>CAZAIE010000396.1:0-4060 GCA_964485035.1 uncultured Myxococcaceae bacterium
GTGGGCTCGGAGATGTGTATAAGAGACAGCCCTACGGCACGGCCACCTGCACCTCCTGCAGCGCCACCTGCGCCACCGCGAACCTCGTGGGCCCGTACTGCGGGGACTCCGTCAAGAACGGCACCGAGCAGTGCGACGACGGGAACGCCAGCGACGCCGACCTCTGCCGGAACGGTTGCATCGCCGCGACCTGTGGCGACGGCGTGCGGCGGACCGACGGGGCGAACACCGAGGCGTGCGACGACGGCGCGAGCAACGGCAGGACCGCCTGCGACTACGGACAGACCTCCTGCTCGTACTGCAACGCCACCTGCAGCGCCTTCACCAGCGGCGCCACCGCCTACTGTGGAGACGGGGCGACCAACGGCACCGAGCCCTGCGACGACCGCAACACCCTGGCCTGCGGGACCTGCAGCGCCAACTGCGGCGCCACCCGGGCGGTGGCCGCGGCCACCGGCACCGTCACCCCGGTGGCCAAGGCCAACCTGGTGGACGGCGAGACCCTGACCCTGAGCGACGGCTTCAACCCGGCGGTGGTGTTCGAGTTCGACCTCACCAACAACGGGGTCGCGCCCAACCGGGTCCCGGTCGAACTCGCGGCCGCCACCACGGCGGTGAACGTGGGCAACGCGCTCAAGGCCGCGCTGGAGCTCCCCACGGTCGCCAACCGCCTGCGCCTGACCGCCACCGTCCACGCCACCACCGGGGTGGTCACGCTGACCAACCGCCTCTCCGGCGGCTTCGGGAACAAGGCCATCGTCGAGACCGTGGCGAACGCGGGCTTTGTGGTGGCGGGGATGTCCAACGGCTCGGCGGCGGACTGCGCCGCAGGCATCCCCTGCCGGTACCCCACCGACTGCATGCCGGGCACCACCTGCGTGGCCAACACCTGCCAGGACACGTCCTTCAACCTCACCGTGGCCAAGTCCGGGCCCGCGGCCGCCACCAACAACGGCACCGTGGTCTCGGACGTCGGTGCGGTGTTCTGCGGCGGGACCTGCACCGACAGCTACCCGGCGGGCTCCCTGGTGGTGCTCACCGCCTCCGCCTCCGGCTCCGCGGCGTTCTCCGGCTGGTCGGGTGGCGGGTGCAGCGGCACGGGAACCTGCGCCGTGACCATGGACGCGGCCAAGACCGTCACCGCGGCCTTCACCACCACCACCAAGACCCTCTCCGTGGCGAAGTCGGGCCTGGGCTCCGGCACGGTGACCTCCGCGCCGGCGGGCATCAACTGCGGGAGCGACTGCTCCAGCACCTTCCCCACCGGCGACACCGTGGTGCTCACCGCGAGCCCCGCGGTGGGGTCGCTCTTCTCCGGCTGGTCGGACGGCTGCAGCGGAACCGGCACCTGCACCCTGGCGATGAGCGCCAACCGCAGCGTCACCGCGAACTTCGTGCTAGCGTACACCCTCTCGGTCACCAAGACCGGCAACGGCACGGTCAGCTCCCTCCCGGCGGGCATCGACTGCGGGACCACCTGCTCGGCGGTCTACACCTCGGGCACCTCGGTCACGCTGACCGCTACCCCGGACGCCGGGTGGGTCTTCAAGAACTGGACGGGGGGCTGCAGCGGCGCGACCTGCACGCCGACGATGAGCGCGGCGCGCTCGGTCACCGCGGTGTTCGAGCGCATCACCCTCACCGTGGTCAAGGCGGGCACCGGCACCGGCACCGTCACCTCCGATGTGGGCGGCATCGCCTGCGGGTCCACCTGCGGCGCCGACTTCGACTCGGGCGACAGCGTGGTGCTCACCGCGACGGCCGCGGCGGACTCCTCGTTCGACGGCTTCTCGGGCGGGGGCTGCTCGACCTCCCCCTGCACCGTCTCGATGACCGCGGCGACCACGGTCACGGCGACCTTCACCAAGGTCACCTGGAACGTGGGGGTCACCATCGTGACGTCCGGCACCGGCGCGGGCACGGTCACCTCGGCGCCCGCGGGCATCACCTGCCCGGGCACCTGCACCTACGGCTTCGATCAGGCCTCGGAAGTGGTGCTCACCGCCACGCCCGACTCGGGCAAGACCTTCACCGGGTGGAGCGGGGACTGCACCGGCACCGGCACCTGTACGCTGTCCAACCTGTCCGCCGCCAAGGCCGTGACCGCGACCTTCGGCGACTGAGCGCCGACCGAGGAACGACATGACGACCCCCACCCTGCGCGCCGCCGCCCTGGCGGTGTGCCTCACGGCTGCTCCGCTCCCCGCCCTCGGCGCGGGCAGCTCCTCCGTCACCCTGAGCCCCACCTGCATCACCAAGACCGGGGCCGGGCTCTTCTTCATGGAGTACGTGGACGACTGCGCGGGCGCGCCGCGCCACTGCCAGAACCGCCGGTGGGCCTGGGCGGCGGCGAAGCCCGGAGGAGGCTGGGAGTTCGAGTCCGTGGGCGACGCGGTCCTCGACGACGCCGCGGCACCGGAGTCGAACGTCCAGTCCATGCGCCAGCTCTTCAAGGGGCCCAGCGCGCACACCTGCGTCTCCTACCTGCGCGTCGCCCGCGTCCGTGCCCCCGACCTGCCCGACTCGGACAGCTACTTCGAGTACGCCGTGGAAGGCGGGGCGCTGGTCCTCTACTGGGGCGCGCAGCAGCTCGCGCTCCCCGCCGAGGCGAAGCTCTTCCGGGCTGCCTGGGGCAAGGACGGCCCCCGCGCGGAGGCGAAGACGCTGGATGCGGGGCTGACGGTTTACGCCAGCTCGCTCGCGGGCAAGAAGGTCGCGGCCCGCATGGTCCCCAGCGTCGAGCTGACCGTGGGCTCCGACACTCTGCTGGGCTTCCCCGAGCCCGGCGCCGAGCCCGACAAGGGCTTCCTGGTCCTGCTCGTCCCCCAAGCGCGCCTGCGCGAGCTGCAGGCCCAGCTGCTCCATCGCGACGCCAAGGCGCTGCTCGAGAAGGCCTCGGGCGACCTGCTCGCCGTCTCCCGCGCGGCGGGCCTGCTCGACGCTGCGCTGCAGCTCTCCCCCGGCCTCTCCGACGCGCGGTACGACTACGCACGGCTCTTCGCGCAACAGGGCGAGGCCCCCGCCGCCGCCCGCGAGCTCGCACAGCTCAAGGGCAACCGGGAGCTGCGCGCCCGCATCGACGCCGACAAGGCCTTCGCTGCGGTGAAGGCCAAGGCTCCCGTCAAGAAGGTGCTCGACGCGATGCAGTGAGCGGGTCCTGAGCACGAAGCGCGTTGGGGCCTCGCCTGCCCCCTTGACAGTTCACGCCTGCCACATCCCAAATAGGGGGTCTCTTGTCGGTTCACTCCTGAACTCGATGGTGGATTTCCAGTCCAGGTACGTTTTTCCTGCTCGTGAACGATCGACACCAGGGACTGTGAGGTCTTCGTGCGAAGGGGTCCTGGCGTAGCTTTTCTCAGTGTTGTCAGCCTCATCCTGACCCTTGCGGCCGGAGCCCGAGCCGAGCAGGAGGATGCCGGCTCCTCTCTGGACGACGCGGGGGATTTCCCGGTCGCAGCGTCCGATGGAGGAACCAGTTCCCCAGCGACCCTGGCCCAGACGGGCCCGGCCAGCGAGGCGGGAGCCGAGCTGGACCTCATCTCTCAGATCGACGCCATCGAGCAGGAGCTGGAGGTCTGGGTCGCGACCAAGTCCGCGGGCACCCTCGAGGAGGCCCCGGCGGTGCTCACGGTGCTGCGGGGCGAGGAGCTGCGCGCTGCGGGGTACACCTCGGTGGCGGACGCGCTGCGCTGGGTCCTGGGCTTCTACGTGACGGACGACCACACGCTGCCCAACGCCTCGGTGCGCGGCATCTCGGGCGGCCTCTGGGGCGAGAGCAGCAACCTCAAGGTAATGATCGACGGGCACTCGGTGGCCTTCCGCCCCACCGCCGGCAACTGGCTGGGGCCGGAGCTCGTCCCCATGAGCGCGGTGGAGCGCGTGGAGATCATCCGCGGGCCGGCCTCCGCGCTGTACGGGGCCGACGCCTTCTTGGGCGTGGTGAACGTGGTGACGCGCAGCGGCGAGTCGCTGCGCGGAGCGGACCTGCGGGCCGGGGGCAACCTCGTGGTGGGGAACGTGGGAAGCGACCTGGACGGGGCGGCAGGCACCACCCTCGGCG
>CAZAIE010000396.1:4070-6760 GCA_964485035.1 uncultured Myxococcaceae bacterium
CGTGCGCCAGCGCAACGAGGACCGGTCGGGCCTGGCCCTTCCGCCGTCGTCGCCCGCCCCGGTGATTCCGGGCAGCCGGACCGGGTCGACGCTCTCGACGCGCGAGGCGACGGTGGCGATGCTCAAGCTGCGCTACGCCGCGGCGACGTTCAACGTCCAGCTGAGCGGCTACGTCTCCTCCCTCGACACCCGGGCCGAGTTCAGCCCCTGGGCGCAGCTCGCCAACGGCGCCGACCGCGAGGGCCGGGCGCGCGAGAACCGGGTGGACCTGCTGCAGGGCCAGGTGGCGCTGCGGGCCCAGAAGTTCTTCACCACCGACCTCGACCTCACCCTGGACGCGGTCTTCTTCGCCGGCGGGACCGGGGCGAACGACCGCCTCGAGGTGGCCAGCGACGTCTACTACGTCAAGCGCCACGTGACCTCGCGGGGGCTCGACGGGACGCTCGAGGGCCGCTGGCGCGTCCTCCCCTCGCTCACCCTGGTGGTGGGCGCCGGGCTGCTCCTCGACCGCGAGCAGCTCCCGGCCTACGAGCGGATCCTCAAGCTCGAGGCGGGGACCTCCCCTGCCGGCTCGGTGGTCGAGGCCACCCGCGTGGACCAGGGATGGCGCAACTTCCTGAGCCCGGCGGCCTACGGGCAGGTGCTGTGGACCCCGCTGGACCGCTGGCTCCGGCTGATCGGCGGGGTGCGCTACGACCAGCACAACATCTACGGCGACCAGCTCAGCGGCCGCATCGGCGCGGTGTCGAAGCCCCTCGACCAGCTCCACGTGAAGCTCTTGTGGGGCACGGCCTTCAAGGCGCCCTCTCCCTGGCTCCTCTACGCCCGGCCGTACCGCGCGGGCGACGTGGTGGGCAACCCCGACCTCCAGCCGCAGCGGGTGCAGACGGTGGAGGGAGAGCTGGCGTTCAAGCCCTGGAGCTGGCTGTCGGCGAGCACGGTGCTCTCCTACAACTACGTGCAGAACAAGGCGGAGTTCGCCTCCGAGGGCGTGAACCTGGTCGCCCGCAACCTCGCGGAGGCCGACAGCCTCTCGTGGGAGACGCGGGTGGAGGCGCGGCACGGCCGGGTGCTCTCGGGGTACGTGAGCTTCGAGAAGCAGTTCCTCAACCGCCGCACCGGGGACGAGGGCTACCGGGCGGAGCTGGTGGGCGAGGTGAACGAGGGCGCGCCGGAGGCGGTGCTGCGCGCGGGGGTCACCGGGGAGCTCACCGACTGGCACCTGCGCCTGAACCTCGAAGGGGCCTGGGTGGGGGCGCGCGAGGCCTCGGCCATCAACGCGGTCCTCGCCGGGCACCGCTACTCGCTGGACCCCTACTTCCTGGCCAACGCGACCCTGACCGTCTTCGGGCTCCGGGCGTTCCCCGGCAGCGCCGCCGAGACCACCTTCAGCCTCGCGGGCCGCAACCTGCTCGACGCCCGCGCCGCCGACCCCGGCTACTCGGGGGTCGACTACCCGCTGCTCCCGCGCAGCTTCGAGCTGTCGCTGCGCCAGACCTTCTAGCCGTGCCACGCCGCAACCAACCTGGGGGAAGCACCATGGTCCTGAAGCGAATCGCCGCCCTCCTCTCTGCCGCTGCCCTCTCCGGCTGTCCCGGGGGCACCGAGTCCGCGCCGGATGCGGGCGCCGAGGTGGGCAAGCTGAGGGTCTTCGCCACCTTCGCCACGGAGATCACCGAGCCCTGGGACGGGGTGATCCACCAGGCGCTGCAGGAGGAGCAGCAGCGCGGCAACATCGAGTACACGCACAAGGACGCCATCGGCTACGACCCCGGCGCGATGGAGGGAGCGCTGCGGACGGCGGCAGGCGCCACGCCCAAGCCGGACGTCATCTTCGGCGACGCCTTCGGCAACGAGGAGGCGGTGCGCAAGGTGGCCAAGGAGTTCCAGGACATCAAGTTCGTCTTCGGCTCCGGCTTCGGCCCGGTCGAGCCCAACCTCTCGGTGTTCGACAACTGGATCCACGAGCCCGCGTACCTCTGCGGCATGATCGCCGGGCGGATGACCAAGACCGGAAAGGTCGGCGTGGTGGGCGGCATGAAGGTGGCCGAGGTGAACCGTGTGGTGAACGCCTTCGTGCAGGGCGTGAAGGAGACGAAGCCGGACGCCAAGGTCTTCGTCGGCTTCATCGACTCCTGGTTCGACAAGGCCAAGGCCGCCGCCGAGGCGGAGAAGCAGATCGCGGCGGGCGCCGACCTCCTCTTCGCGGAGCGGGCCGGGGTGATCGAGGTGGCCACGCAACACAAGGTCTTCGCGTTCGGCAACATGCTGGACCAGAGCGGCCTCGGCCCCCAGACGGTGATCACCGGGCCGGTGTGGAACATGAGCCCCACGGTCACGTACGTGGTGAACCAGGTGAAGGGGAAGACCTTCACCGCGCAGGACCTGAAGGACTTCTCGATGATGGCCAAGGGCGGCGCCCGGCTCGCGCCCTACTCCGAGCACTTCAAGAACACGCTCCCGCCCAACGTGGTCACCGAGGTGAACGAGCGCAGCGCCAAGATCATGAGCGGCCTCTTCCGCGTGCCCATCCTCGAGGAGACCCCTACCGGCGACTGACCGGTTGCTTCGCGGTCCCTCTTCTTCCGGCCTGCTGCCGAGGAGCCCATGTTCCCACGCGTTTCCCACATCCTCCTCGCCGGCGGTCTGCTCCTGGGCGGCTGCATCGGGAAGGCGCCCCCGCCCGACCC
>CAZAIE010000397.1:0-6758 GCA_964485035.1 uncultured Myxococcaceae bacterium
AGAGCACCCCTGTGAGGGTGGCGGCCGGCATCCGGGTGGCACTCCACAGCGGGCCCGGCAACTCGGCGGCGAGGAGGGCATCGAAGAAGTCCCACTCGTCGGGGCGAGCAGGAGAGAGGCAGACGCCAAGCCCCATCTTCCCGGCTGTCTTCGGGTCGAGCTCCCAGCCAGCCACCAACTCACGCACCGCCTGAGTCGCGAGCTTGAGGTACCGGGCGTGGCCCTCGAAGCCGTCGAGGGCGGGGTGTGGAAACCCGCAGGCCGCGACCGGCTCCAGCGCCTCTTCGTCGAGCACCGTGAACTCGAGCGGCGCCGGGCGCGAGAGCCCGCATCGGACCGCCGCGCAGGTGGTGATGGTGCCGCCGAGGTTCGTGGCCAGGCCGACGCCGGTGACGGCCAGGGCCCGCTGCGGAGGGGCCGAGCGGCGCATCACGGGAGTCAGCGGCGCGAGGGGGGCTCTGCTGCGCTTGGGCAGGCCCTTCGCGGGCAGGCGCTCCCTCATCGAACGTGCGAAGACGAACCCCGCTTGCCCCCTCGCCCGCGCCAGCTCGCGCTCCTGCCGCCGCGAGAGGGCATTCCAGGTCACCGGGCATTCGCCCCGCGTCCGCATCGCCAGCTCCAGCGCAAGCCCCTCGCGCCGTCGGGCAGGAGCGCCCTCTAGAGCTGCGAAATGGACCGCAGGGCTCCAAGGCTGGCCGAAGAGCCAACGAACCGATGTGGAAAACCGGTTCCGGTTCTCGTCCCACCATTTGGCGACGGGGCCGGGGGCGGGTATCGGGAGGTCGGATTCCGGGCCGAGGTCGTCGTCGTTCGGCGGCAGGACGAGAGCGCCCTGCAGAGTGAGCCCGGTGATACAGCAGAAGGCCTCTGCAGCGACTGGGCTCAATTGCGAGTCTTCCAGGAGCGGCAGCAGTTGGTCGAGGGCGGCGAGCTGCCCAGTGAACCCAAGCGCGAAGAGGGCGTGTTTCTGCAGCTCCGGTTCCTGGAAGGATCGGGTGAGCAGCGGAACTGCTTCAGCATCGCCGACCAGGGCCCGCACGAGGGCCAGTCGTCCCCAGGCAGGAGAAGGAGTCTGCAGCGCGTCGTCGAGAGCCTCCAGGGCTCCTGGCGTTCCGAGGAGCACGCCGGTCTCGATGGCGCTTGCCCGGACGAGGGGCTCGGCGGCTCTCCACGCTCTGGCGAGGAGCAGGGGGTTGAGCCGGAGTGGCAGCATCGCGCCGAGTTGGAAGCCCAGCGCGGCAACGAGGGGATCTTCGTTGTTGGCGAGAGGGTCCAGGGCTTGGCCCGGGTCGAGGCCGAGGTTCGCGAGCGTCGCGAGCAGGTGGCGCTGGGTGATGGCATCGCAACCGGAGTACGACTCGAGAAGGCGCTGACCGACCCCCTCGAGCGGGACCGTCGCGAGCGCCCGAACGATTGCGCCGCACTGCGTCGGGTCGTCCTTCCCGAGGACCTCGAGGACGGGTTCGAGCCGTGGAGCCGGCTCGGCGGCCGCGAGGGAATAGGCCGCGGCGAAGACGGATCCCGGGTCATCTCCCTGGAGTGCCGGAACGAGGAGTTCCTCGGCAACCGGTGGCCCGCCGAGGACGAGAGCATCGAGGTGGGCCAGGAGTCGGGCCTCCGGCCCCGCGGCAATTTCTGGGAGCGTGTACTGCGGTGCGCAGAGCGCGTGCTGCCACTGGCCGAAGAGAAACCCAGCCTCGTCCAGGTGCTCCGCTGCCAGGTCCATCTCGATCGACATGGTCCTCGACCCCTGTCTGTCCTGCCGGATTCGTCTCGCCCAGGGCCGGGCCGAATGGCTTAGTTGATACCGACCTTGCTGCCCTTCACGACCACGTTGCCTCCGGAGAGCTTCACCGAGGCGGAGCCCGCGAGGATCTCCACCTTGCTGCCACCCTCGATCTTCACGTTGCCGCTGCCGTCGATCTTGATGGTCCCCGAGTCGTGCACGATGGTGATGGCTCCGCCTGCGGTGACGTCCAGCTTGTCGCCCTTGAAGACCATGGTGGTCTTGCCCTGCTGGACCTGCACCTGCTTGTCGCCGGTGATCGAGATCTTCTCCTTCACCGAGAGGATCTCGTCCCCCTTGATGGTCGTGGTCCGCTTTCCTTCGATGGAACGGTCCTCGTCCTTGGTGATGGTGGTGGACCGGCTGCCCTTGACGGCAAGGCTCTGGTCCTTGTCCACCTGCAGCGCGTCGCACCCGGCGACGCTCCCGTCGCGCGAGCCGCCGACCATCAGCGACTCGTTCTTCTTGACCTCAGTGGTCCGGTTGCCCTGGACCTCGCGGTCCTCGTTGCCCTCGACGACCTTCTCGCGGTTGCCTGTGACGGTGAGCGTCTGGTCCGCGCCGATCTCCTCGGTCTGGTTCTGGTCGACCACCCGGCGCTCGTCGTTGTGGATGGTGACCGTGTGGTCGTGCTCGACCACCTCGTTCATGTCCTTCTGGGCGTGGAAGAACAGCTCCTCCGAGTCCTTGGCGTCCTCGAAGCGGATCTCGTTGTAGCCATTGCTCCCGGGGGAGCTGGCGGTGCGGATCGTGCTTTTGGTCTTCTCGTCCGGGAGCGCGTAGGGCGGGGCGTTGTCCCCGTTGTAGAGGCACCCGGTGATGACGGGCCTGTCGGGGTTCCCGTTCACGAACTGGACCACGACTTCCATGCCGATGCGGGGAATGAACAGGGCCCCCCATCCCGGCCCGGCCCACGACTGCACCACGCGGACCCAGCAGGAGCTCTTGTCGTCACGGGCTCCCAGGCGGTCCCAGTGGAACTGGACCCGGACCCGCCCATGGATGTCCGTAAAGATCTCTTCGCCGCTCGGGCCCACGACGGTCGCGGTCACCATGCTCGGGATGCGTGGGCCGACTCCCTCGCGTGGAGGGCGATAGACGGTCGAGACGGGAATGCACTCGAAGTCGTTGCGGAAGGACTCCTCGGCCGGACCGTCCGACTCGGCCGCGATGTCCTCCGGTGACTGTCCGACGCTGTGGATGCGCAGGACGAGGTACTCCTGGTTCAGCTCCGCAAGGAGGCTCTCGGTGGTCTCGAACACGCTCCCGGCCCCCAGTCCAGTGATGTTGCTCTCACCGTGGTGGGTCGACTGGCGGACCTGCAACCGCTCCAGCCCCACCTTGGCGCGGGCCTGGACGTGTTCCTTGCCATACCGGTGCGAGTCCGCGGAGTAGTCGGTCAGCGCGTCGGCGGGGGCGTGCTCGTACACCTCGAAGTCGGGTCGGTCGTCCTGCTTGAGCTCCTCCTGCTTCGTCAGATCGACCGAGGGCCGGGTCCAATCGAACTCGTGCACCACGAGCCGGGTAGGCCCAATCTCGCGTACGCTGCTGAAGCGCGAGACGCACTCGAGTTGCCCGCTGGCGGCGGTCTGGCTCGCGACGGGGATGGCCCCTCCGTTGAGCGTTGGACAGGTGGGATAGGCATTGTTCCCGTCCACGAGCACCATCACTTCTGCTTCCCCGTCGTGCTCGAAGAAGTAGGAGAGGCCCTCTTCCGCCATCAGGCGCTGGACGAACGCCAGATCGGACTCCTGGTACTGGAGGCAGTACTCGCGCACGGGATAGGCGCCAGAGAGGCGGGCCTTCTGCTCGCGGTGATAGGCCGCGAGCGGCTTCTCCAGGACCTGGTGGATGATGTCGGGGGCGCTCAGGCTCTGGAAGATGCGGGTGTCGACGATGTGGCCGAGGCCGAACAGGGCGGGGGCCAGGCTGAGCTGCACCAGGGTGTGCTCGCCGCTGGTCCCGAGGTTCTCGACCCGGAAGGCGATGCCGTGGATCTTCCGGAGCAGCGACCCGCGAGCGATCTCCAGCGTGCAGGCGGCGCCGAGCAGGGACTTCAGGTCCGGGTCTGCCTCTTCGCTTACGAGGTCCAGGACCACGCGGTAGGGCTGGCCGAGCTGCTCGTGGACCACGAAGCGGCGGACGCGCCAGCTCCCCGGACCCCGGAAGGAGAACGCAACCTTGGGAAGCAGATCGTCCTCGGACGTAGACATGGGCGCTCCAATCGGCCGGTCGTGCCATGACGCTGTGTCGTGCTACCAGAGGAAGCGGCGTGGATGCAATCGACAGTCTCGGAGGGCTCTGGGCTCCGGTCGTGCCCCGGGGGCGAGTCGGCCGTTCCTGCGCCGACTCCGCCTAGCGAGTGAGGGCCAGGACGGGCGGAAGACAGCTACTGCTCGGGAAGGGCACACTGCAGTTGAGTCTGCTCGCCCTCGGCGCGGTACTCCTGCTCGAGCAGCGTGGCCAGCGTGTTTCTGCTGAGCGGGGGCCTGAGGACCTTCGCCTGCGTTCCTGGCACGGAGAAGGTCTTGTCCGGGCTGTTCTTGAGCGCTTCCGGCATGAGCACGCAGCAGTACAGGTCTCCAAGGTGGTCGGGCCGGAGTTGGGGGTATTCGTGGAAACGCTTGCTGAGGAAGTTCAGCACCGGCCCTCGAACCTGCTCGACGCGGGTCTGCTGGCGCAACTGCTCCAGCGAGAAGCCCACCTCTGCTGCCTTGGCTGCGCTGGTCATCTGGAACTGGATCAGCCCGATGGTGGTGGGCGATGGCCCGACCTTGCCTGGGTCGAAGCTCCGACCCGTCTCGTGGAACATGATGAGCATCAGGTCGCTCGGGTCGACGGGCGCCTGCCCCTTCCGATGGCTCGAGAGGTCGTGGGCGACGGCCACCACCGCCTCGGCGAAAGGCTTCCGCTCCGGTTCGGGGATGGTCGGGTGGCCTCCGAAGAGGAGGGGCCCAGCCTTCATGGCGCGCTTCCCCTTGCCGAACGAACAAGGGGCGGACTTCGCCTCGAACCCAAAGAGCTGCCCTCCCTCCGCCGATCTCACGACTTCGATGGAGTACTCCCCCTTCTCGGTGAGGTAGTCCAGAGCCTCGCCCGCAATCCGTGCCACGAACTCCCCGCTCTCGGCGACGCGACCCTGGCTCGCGCTGGGCGCGGCGTACACCACCGACCGCTGGACGAAGCCCGACATCGAGAGCGGCTCCGCGCGGCCCTGGTAGTGCTGGCGGATGGCGACCTCCAGGGTCTTGGTCGTCTTCCCGGTGGGAAAGAACGAGGTGGCGCAGCGGATGGCGAGGCAGCGCCGGCCCTGGAGCGTCTCTTCATGGATCAGCGTCGGGCCGAGCCGGGGCACGCACTCGAAGCGTCGGCACGCCCTCGGTCCCTCCACGGCCTTCAGCGTCGTCCCCGCCCACTCTGAGTCCTTGGTCGCCTCGGCGCCGAACTCCAGGGTCTTGCCCAGCACCCGCTTGTCGTTCATCGCGAACTGGGCCTGGCGCACGTGAGGGGCGTTCTTGGGCGTGGTCACCTGCAGGGCCACGGGCTCGCGCTCCGCCTCGCCCCCTGGCGCGGCCTCGCGCCACCAGAACTTCGGGGTCGCCTTCTTCCAGTAGGACTCCGGGCCGAGGAGGCCAAAGACCACTACCAGCTGCTCGTCCAGGACCGAGATGCGCGGGCCGCCGAAGCAAGGGCGCCGCTCGGCGGGGGCCGTGAGCTCGGTCGAGGCGATGGCCGCGATCGGAGGCGTTGCCGGCAGCGTCGTCGGCGGAGCTTCCGAGAGCTCCCACTCTGCGAAGGATCGGAACTTCCCGGCGTCGAACCGCAGCAGGTCTGGCAGGGGAGCCCTCACCCCGGTGGCGACGGCGCTCGGCGAGAGGCGGAGCAGGGCGAAGAGCCGCACGTCCGGGGGCGGGAGCAACTCCGCGGCGGGGAGCGCGAGGCAGAACTCGCCCTTCGCGTTCGTGAGGGCCTCCTGCACCACCTCCACCGGCTCGCCCTCGGCTCCGTCGCACCGGAGGTGGACCGGGTTCATCACCGGTTTCTGTCCCGCGCGCGCTCGGAACTCCCAGAGCGAGAGGTCGAGCCGCAGGTTCGTCCCGAGGTTCTCGATCTTGCCCGAGACGACGACCCTGCCCGCCGGTGCGCCGCCGTCGCCGGCGGCGACGGTGAAGGCGGTCAGCTTTGGCGCCGGAACCTGGAGCGGCTTTCTGGTCCAGACCGGGTAGAACCGGCCCTCGGCGTCTGCGACCTCGAGCGCGAGCTCGACCTCGAAGGTGTCGTCGTTCTCGTTGGGGTTGAGCGCGCAGAACACCGCGCCATCCCCGGAGCGCACACAGCCGAGAGACAGCCGCCTCTCGTCGCGCTCGTCCTTCTTCCAGAGGACCTCGGCGAAGTAGGAGCGGTCGGTCGACTCGCCGGCGACAGCCAGCTCCCTGAGGTTGATCCGGAGGGCCGAGTCCTTGAAGAGGTCGTCCTGCTTCCCAGGGGTGAAGTGGAAGAGCGAGCCCACCAGCGCGGGGGGGGCGGACGGCGCGCCAGGCGTCGCAGCCCCTCCGCTCGCATCGTTGGACTGCGAGGCGCTGCTCGGGGACGGGGTCGTCGCTGGGGCGGCGCTGCCCGAGTCGGCCGCACCGTCCGGGGCGGGCTCGGGAGCGAAGTCTGGGCCTAGCGACACGGCCAGCTCGCGCGGGTGGGCGAACTTGAGCTTCGACTCGTCCTTGACCGGGAAGGGCTTGGCCTGAGGGAGCTCGGGGGTGAGGTGCAGCTCGAAGGTGCCGCTGCCGAAGAGGTGCTGCGCGTAGACGTCCAGGCTCACCGTCGCCCGGCAGTCGCTCTCCGAGCCCTCGAGGCTCACCGAACCGAGCGCGTGGCGCTCACTCGACTTCTCCGGCAGGTCGCTGCGGCTCACCAGGCACGCCACCTCGCACCGCAAGCCGGGAGCGAATGGCTTGCACTGGCCCTGCAGCTTGAC
>CAZAIE010000398.1:0-6756 GCA_964485035.1 uncultured Myxococcaceae bacterium
CGCCCGCTCCGACCCCCGCCGCCGCGCCCGCCACTCCGTAGCCAGCCAGGCCGGTCGTGCCCCCGTCTGCCAGCAGCCTGCAGGCTCCGCGCGCCCTCCGCGAACGCCTCGCGGAGGGGCTCTTCGGCCTCTGCGCGCTGGTCACGGTGGTCACCACCGTGGGAATCGTCGCGGTGCTGCTGGGAGAGAGCCTCCCGTTCTTCCAGCAGGTGAGCCTGGGCCAGTTCCTGGGCGACACCGAGTGGACCCCGCTCTTCTCCGAGAAGCGCTTCGGCATCTGGCCGCTGGTGGCGGGGACGGTGCTCACCACCGTGCTCGCGGTGCTGGTCGCCCTGCCGCTCGGTCTGGGAGTGGCCATCTACCTCGCCGAGTTCGCCCCCGCACGGGTCCGGCGCGTGCTCAAGCCCACCCTCGAGGTCCTGGCCGGCGTCCCCACCGTGGTCTACGGGTACTTTGCCCTGACGCTGCTCACCCCCGCGCTGCAGCGCGTGGTCCCCGGGCTCTCCGGGTTCAACGCGCTGAGCCCGGGCATCGTCATGGGCCTGATGATCCTCCCGGTCATCGCCTCGCTGAGCGAGGACGCCATCTACGCCGTCCCCGCGAGCCTGCGCGAGGGGGCGTGGGCGCTGGGGGCCAGCCGGCTGCGCGCGGTGTTCCTGGTGGTGCTGCCCTCGGCGTTCTCGGGCATCGCCGCCTCGGTCATCCTGGGCGTCTCGCGCGCGGTGGGGGAGACGATGATCGTGGCCATCGCCGCGGGCCTGCAGCCGCGCCTGACCCTGGACCCCCGCGTGCCCATCGAGACCATGACCGCGTTCATCGTCCAGGTGGCCATGGGAGACACGCCCAACGGCACGCTGGAGTACCGCACCATCTTTGCGGTGGGGCTGGCGCTGTTCCTGATGACCCTGGCCCTCAACCTGGCGGCCCACCGGCTGCGCCGCCACGTCCTGGGGAGGCGGTAGATGGCCGCGTCCGGGCTCCACGGCCGCCCGCCGGTGAGCGAGCGCCTCTTCGTCGCCGCGTGCCTGGTCGCGCTGGGCGTCCCGCTCCTGCTCCTGGGCTGGCTCTTCGGGAGCACGGTGGTCACCGCGCTGCCCCGGCTGGGCTGGGGCTTCCTCAGCGGCTACCCCTCGCACGACCCGACCCTCGCCGGGGTGCTGCCGGGGCTGGCGGGGAGCGCCATCCTCATGCTGCTCACCGCGGCCATGGCCGTCCCGGTAGGCGTCGGGGCCGCCATCTACCTCGAGGAGTACGCGCGCCCCAGCCTCCTCACCCGCTTCATCGACCTCAACATCGCGAACCTCGCGGGGGTCCCGTCCATCATCTACGGCCTGCTGGGCCTGGAGCTGTTCGTGCGGGTGATGGGCCTCCAACGCAGCCTCCTCGCGGGGGCGGCGACGCTGGCCCTGCTCCTGCTGCCGATGGTGGTGGTGGCCTCGCGGGAGGCGCTGCGGACCGTCCCCCTCTCGATGCGCGAGGCCTGCTTCGCGCTGGGGGCCGACCGCTTCCGCGCGCTGCGCCTGGTGCTGCTCCCCATGTGCCTGCCGGGCATGCTCACCGGCATCATCCTGTCCCTGGCCCGCGCGGTGGGCGAGACCGCCCCGCTCATCGCCATCGGGGCGCTCAGCTACGTGGGGTTCATGCCCGAGTCGGTGCTCGACGGCTTCACCGCGCTCCCCATCCAGATCTTCAACTGGACCGCCCGTCCCCAGGTCGCCTTCCGACAGAACGCCTCGGCCGGCATCGTGGTGCTCCTGGGGCTGATGCTGCTGCTCAACGCCGGGGCCATCTGGCTGCGGCTGCGGCTGCAGCGGAGGGTGGACTATTGAGCCGGAGGACCCCGTGACCGAGCCGCTCGCCCAGCCCCCCGCCGCCCTGCAGGTCGGCGGCGCCCCGCTCAAGCTCTGGACGGCGGACCTGCGCGCCTACTTCGGCGAGGTGGCGGCACTGAAGGGCGTGAGCATGGGCCTCGCCGAGAAGCGGGTCACCGCGGTCATCGGGCCCTCGGGCTGCGGGAAGTCCACCTTCATCCGCTGCCTGAACCGCATGCACGAGGTGGTGCCCGGCGCCCGGGTGCAGGGCCGCGTCTTCATGGACGGCCAGGACGTCTACGACCCCTCGGTGAACCCGGCCAGCCTCCGCCGCCGGGTGGGGATGGTCTTCCAGAAACCCAACCCGTTCCCCACCCTGTCCATCCGCGAGAACGTGCTCGCCGGCCTCCGGCTGAACGGCATCCGTGCCGACGACCCGCTGGCGGTGGCGGAGCGCGCGCTCACCCAGGCCGCGCTGTGGGACGAGGTGAAGGACCGCCTCGCCGCGCCGGGCGCGAGCCTCTCGGGCGGCCAGCAGCAGCGCCTGTGCATCGCCCGCGCGCTGGCGCTGGAGCCCGAGGTGCTGCTCATGGACGAGCCGTGCTCCTCGCTGGACCCCATCGCTACCGCGAAGATCGAGGAGCTCATCCGCGAGCTGAGCGAGCGCTACACCGTGGTGATGGTGACCCACAACATGCAGCAGGCCGCCCGCGTGGCCGACCTCACCGCCTTCTTCTACCTGGGCGAGCTGGTCGAGTTCGCCTCCACCGACGACCTCTTCACCGGCCCCGCCGACC
Organism: uncultured Myxococcaceae bacterium; assembly: GCA_964485035.1. GTDB lineage: Bacteria > Myxococcota > Myxococcia > Myxococcales > UBA5297 > CAZAIE01. Next base: position 2,609 of record CAZAIE010000398.1, read on the forward strand.
CCCGGACGGAGGACTACATCACCGGGCGCTTCGGCTGAGCGGCTTGCCTTCGGGCACGGCCCGGACAGAATAGCCGGCCCCACCCGGCCAGCCCGGGGGACGAGAGGTCGAACGATGGGTCGTCTCCACACCGATCGCGAGTACGAAGCCGAGCTGTACAAGCTGCGCGAGAAGCTGCTGCTGATGGGGGCCAAGACCGAGGAGATGATCGCCTCGAGCATCCGCGCCCTGGTGGAGCGGGACAGCGCGCTCGCCGAGCGGCTGATCACCCTCGACGACTCCATCGACCTGCTCGAGGTGGAGGCCGACGAGCTCTGCCTGCGCATCCTCGCCAGGCGCCAGCCGGTGGCCTCGGACCTGCGCTTCTTGACTACCGCTCTCAAGTTGGTGACCGACCTGGAGCGCATCGGCGACCTCGCGGTCAACATCTGCGAGCGCGTCGTGGAGCTCAACGAGGAGCCGCCGCTCAAGCCCTACATCGAGCTGCCGCGCATGAGCGAGGCCGTGCAGGGCATGGTCCGGGAGGTGCTCGACGCCTTCGTGGCCAGCGACGCCGACCGCGCCAGCCGGGTGCTCGCCCGCGACGAGATGGTGGACGCGCTCTACGCGCAGATCTTCCGGGAGCTGCTGACCTACATGATGGAGGACCCGAAGAACATCTACCGGGCCACCCGCCTGCAGTCGATCGCCAAGTACCTGGAGCGCATCGGGGACCACGCCACGAACATCGCCGAGGAGGTGGTGTTCATGATCAAGGGCAAGGACATCCGGCACTCCGGGCACCAGGCGTCGTCCGCGGCCCCCGGGCGCAACCTCCCCCGCGGCGTGCTCTTCCTGTGCGTGCACAACTCGGCCCGCTCGCAGATGGCCGAGGGCTGGGCGCGCAAGCTGCTGCCGCCGGCGGTCCGCGTCTACAGCGCCGGCTCGCAGCCCACCTCGCTGAACCCCTACGCGCACCGGGTGATGCTGGAGGCCGGGCTGGACATCGGCGGACAGAAGGCGAAGGGCGTGGGAGACGTCCCGCTCGGGGAGGTGGACCTGGTGGTCACCCTCTGCGCCGAGGAGGAGTGCCCGCTGCTCCCCACCTCCGTGCGGCGCGAGTCCTGGGCGCTGCCCGACCCCGCCGCGGTGGGCGGGAGCGAGAAGGACGTGGAGGACGCCTTCCGCAGGGCCCGCGACGAGCTGCGCCGGCGCATCGAGTCGCTGCTGACCCGCTGAGGCGCGACCCTTCCCGACATCGCACCGGGGCGGAAAGTTGCACGCGCCCCCTGCTGCGGAAATCTTCGCTCCCCCCTCCCGCACCCGGCTGCGGCGGAGGTATGCTGCCGCGGTCGTTGCTTCAGGGGGGAAGACCAAATGCGTGAAGCCGCCCAGTTCATGGGTGAGCGTGCGCTCTCGTCGCATCGGGCACACGAGTGTCACGAGATCGTGCTGGAACTCGACGGGGACCTGCAGGTCCTGCACGCCGCGCCCATGGCCCGCGCCCTGCGCCAGCTCGGGCTGCAGCGGGGGATGAGGCTCGACGAGGCCCTGGGACCGCTCTCGCGGGACGTGGGTCGCATCGTCGAGCGCGCGCTGGTGGGTCACGTGGGCAGCTGCGAGGGGGAGTTCCGCGACGGCCAGCGGCTCACCTTCACCGCCCTGCCCGGGCGCGGCGGCGCCGACGCCCTGCTGGTGGTGCGCCCCGGGGGCGCGCTGCCGGAGGAGGAGCGGCGGCTCACCCTGGAGGTCATGACCGCGCTCCAGGACGGCGACCTCCACACCGCGCTGCACGAGGTCCAGCGGCTGGTCCGGCTGTACACCGGGGCCGAGGCGGTGGGCATCCGGCTCGCCGACGGGGACGACTTCCCCTACTTCGAGTGCACTGGCTTCTCGCCGCAGTTCCTGGAGGCGGAGCGCTCCGTCTGCGCCCAGGGGCCCGACGGGAAGGTGCTGCGCGACCCCGCCGGCGTGCCGGTGCTGGAGTGCATGTGCGGCCGGGTGCTGCGCGGACAGACCGGGTCCAGCGCCGACTGCTTCACCCCGCACGGCAGCTTCTTCAGCAACCGGACCAGCCGCCTGCTCTCCTCGACGCGGGAGCGGGAGCGGCCGGCCCACGCGCGCAACCGCTGCACCCTGGAGGGCTACGAGTCGGTGGGGCTGTTCCCGCTGCGCTCCGGCGCCCAGACCTTCGGCCTGCTGCAGGTGGCCGACCACCGCCCCGAGCGCTTCAGCGGCGAGGGTCTGGACCTGCTCGAGCGGCTCGCCGACGTCCTGGGGCGCTCGCTCGCCCAGCGGCAGACCGAGCAGCGGCTGCGCCGCGCGCTGGAGGAGAAGGACCTGCTCCTGCGCGAGGTGCACCACCGGGTGAAGAACAACCTGCAGGCCATCACCAGCCTGCTGCGCCAGCAGGCGCAACGCCTGGAGGACGCTCGCGCCCGGACCATGGCCGAGGAGACGCACGCGCGGGTCGCGGCGATGGCGCTGGTGCACGACCGGCTCTACGCCTCCCCCGACCTGGCCCACGTGGACATGCTCGCCTTCGTGAAGGCGCTGGCCTTCCAGGCCTGGTCCGGCAACGGCGGGGACCGGGTGGGGCTGCGACTGCGCTGCTCGGGCACGCCGGTGACGGTGGCGGCGGACCGGGCCATCCCCATCGGGCTGATGGTGCACGAGCTGGTGACCAACTGCCTGCGCCACGCCTTCCCCGACCTGCGCCAGGGGGCGGTGGACGTGGAGATGGGCCCGGACGGCGAGCGCGGCGCGAGGCTCTGCGTGCACGACGACGGCATCGGCCTCGCCGAGCGGGTGGCCTTCCCCGCCGCATCGACCTACGGGCTCTCGCTGGTGGAGATGTTCGCCGCGCAGATCGGCGGAGAGGTCCTCGTCACCCGCGCGCCGGGCACCGCGGTGGCCATCAGCTTCCCTGCCGGCGGCCCGCCCACCGGCGACGCCTGACGGTCATCCCCGCGGTCAGATCCACAGGCGCCAAGCCTGGGCCAGCAGGCTGTCGTAGGCGCCGCACGGCGTCCAGCACTGGGCGCAGCGCCCGGCGCGCACCCGCTCGCGGGCGGCCTCGAACGCGGGTGTCTGGGCCAGCGCGCCCAGGCTGAAGCCGTGGTCCTGGATGCGGCCGATGGGCGTGGAGTCGATGTGGCAGGGGTAGACGGTCCCCGCCGGGTCGAGGTGCACCGCCACGTCCGCGGCGCGACAGGGGACCGGGCTGCGGCCGGTGCGGGCGAAGGCCTTCGCGTAGCGGTGGTAGGCGTTCTCCAGGCGGTTGCGGGACAGGCGCCGCGAGGCGCGCAGCCGGGCGAAGTGCGCAGCGAGCTCCTCGGCCGCCGCCGGGGCGAAGGACAGGTCCATCTCGGAGTTGCGGTAGTAGTGCGCGGAGCGCGCCGCGAGGTTCGCGTTCAGCTCCTGGGGGAGGAAGCCCGGGACCTCCCGCTCGAGCTCCTGGTGCAGGGCGCCCAGCGCGCCCAGGTTCTCGCCCGAGAGCGTCATCCCCGCGTAGAGCTCGACGCCGGGCCGCCGCCCCACGTGCGCGCGCAGCCCCCGGTAGGTCGCGAGCGAGCGGTCGAAGAAGCCCTCGCCGCCCCGGACCCGGTCGTGCACCGCGCGCGGGCCGTCGAGGCTGACGACCACCACCACGCGGTGCACCGGCAGGACGAGGAGGCGCTCGACCGCCGCGAGCGTGGCGTCGGTCGCAAGGCCGTTGGTGGTGACGTGGAGGTAATAGAGGCCCCGACAGTGCTCGACCGCGGCGGCCAGCACCTCCACCAGGTCCGGGCGGAGGAAGGGCTCGCCGCCGGTGACCGTCAGGAGCGCCAGGTGGGAGTTGGCCGCGAAGAAGCGGCGGTAGTCGTCGAGCGAGAGCTCTGCCTCCGGCGCCGCCTGCCAGACGAAGCAGGTCCGGCAGCGGCTCTGGCACCGGTGCGTGACCGCGAGGTTCACGTGCAGTGGGACAGGGACCGGGCCGAGGTTCGCCCGCAGCAGAAGGCCCAGCGACCGCACCGCGGGCCAGACGACCGGGGTGGCGCTCATGGCTCCGCTCCAACCTGCAGCGCCCCGACCCGCTCCACCACCCGCTCCGGCACGAGGTCGGCGCGGCTCCAGGTTCTCCCCCGCGAGACCCAGCAGGTGCGCATCCCGGCCGCGGCGGCGCCAGC
>CAZAIE010000399.1:0-6719 GCA_964485035.1 uncultured Myxococcaceae bacterium
ACCGGGCGCGGGACCGGATGCTCGCCGCCCTTGGGGAAGGTTGCCGTCTGCACCTCGCCCGAGGACGGCTCTCCCAGGAAGCGCGGTCGTCGTGTGGTCACCGGTGCCGCCATCTTGCTCTCCCGGCCATGCGGGCCGCGAAGGTGCGTGTCCTAGCTGCTAGAGCATCTTGTCCGTCGGCCGGACGATGGTGATGCGGCCCGCCTCCGAGAGCTCCATCGCCGACTTGACGATGGCCGCCTGCGCCGCCTCCACAGCCGAGAGCTTGACCGGGCCCATCGCGGCGAGGTCGTCGCGCAGCATCTCCGCGGCGCGGCTGGACATGTTGTGCAGGAGCTTCTCGCGCAGCTCCTCGGTCGCGCCCTTGAGCGCCACGGTGAGCTGGGTGGCCTCCACCTCCTTGAGCAGGACCTGGACGTCGCGGTCGTGGAGGTTCGAGAGGTCGGCGAAGGTGAAGAGCTTGGAGCGCAGCTCGGTGGCCAGCGTGGGGTCGTCCTTCTCGATCTCCGCGACCACCTCGCGCTGCTGCTCGCTGGGGCTGCGCCGCAGCACCTCGAGGGCGATGTTCTTGCCGTCCACGCGCCGCATGCCCCCGGCCACCACCGCCTGCAGCTCGGCCGCGAGCGCCTGGCCCACCTCGCGCAGCACCTCGGGCGCCACCGACTCGACCGTGGCCATGCGCCGCAGGATGAGCGGACGCTGCGCCTCGGGCAGGTGGGAGATCGTGCCGGCCGCGCGCTCCGGGTCGATGGAGCTGAGCACCAGCGCGATGGTCTGCGGCTGCTCGCGCGCCAGCACCATCGCCAGCGCCTCGGGGTCGGCCTGGGCGATGGGCCCCAGCACCTCGTCGGGAGGAGGCGGCGGCACCACGCCGTCGAACGCCCGCCGCGCGAGCTCGCCGCCCAGCGCCTTGGCCGCGACGTCCCGGAGCAGCTCGTCGCCCGCAGCCGCGTCCGCACCCACGCGATCCATCGCCTCGACGAACGAGTTGAGCGCCTCGGTCACCGTCTGGGGCGCCGCCCGCCGCAGTTCCTTGGCACCGGCCGCAACCCGCCTCACGTCTGCCTCGCCAAGCTGGCGGAAGACCTCGGCCGCCACGGTCGGTCCCAGTCCGATGAGCACAGCGGCGGCGCGCATTCCACCCGTGCTGGGTCCGGGACGACCCGGAACCATGGCCGACGGCTTGTCGCTCATGCCTTCATCTCCCCTTGTTGCGCTTCGATATCAGCCGCCATCCAAGCCTTTAGGAGGTGTGCTGCCCGGACAGGGTCCTTCTGTGCGAGCTGTCGTGCACGTTCTTGCAACGAGAGTGCCGGGTCGGGCGGAGGCAGCGGGAGCTGAGGCTGGGCAGGGGACTGCTTCAGCTCGGGGACCGTGCCGGCGAGGATGTCGCCGACCTTGGCGCCGGGCCGGAGGATCTCGGCGAGCTGGACCTCGGGCTCTTTGCCCTTCTTGCGACGGCGCAGGACGAGGAGCGTGGGGACGCCGAGGAGGAGCAGGGCGGCGCCGGCCGCAGCGGCGTAGTGCCAGGGCTTGAACGCGAAGGCAGCGGCGGCCTCGGCGGCGGCTGCCTTGTCGGTGGACCGTGAGAACGCGACGCTCGAGATCTCGAACTGGTCGCCGCGGGTCTCGTCGAAGCCCACGGCCTTCTTCGCGAGCTCGCCCAGGCGGGTGACATCCTCGGCGCTGCGTGCCTTGGCGTCGACGCCGTCGAGGAGGATGGCCACCGACAGCCGCTTGAGTCGCGGAGAGCGGCTGGTGGTCTTGGTGACCGTCTTGCCGATCTCGTAGTTGCGGGTCTCGTCCTCGAGGCTGGAGTTACCGCGGCTGCCGCTGGTGGGCTGGGCGGCCTGCTGGGGCGGGACGTTGCCCGCGGCGCCCGCCACGCCGCGCGTGGAGGAGGAGTCCTGGCTCTGGTTCTGGAGGACCTTGCGCTCGTTGCGCAGCACCGGGTTCTCGGAGTCGAAGACCTCCTGCTGGGTGTCGACCTCGCTGGCGTCCATGGCGGCGTTGACGCGGGCGATGATGGCGCCGGCCCCGACCACCGGCTCGAGCAGGCTGACCACGCGGGACTCGAGGTCCCGCTCCAGCTTCTGCTCGAAGCCCTGGGCCTGCTCTCCGAAGGACGACTCGGTGGCGAGGACGCTGCCCTTGCCATCGACGATTGTGACGGCGGTGGGAGCGAGGCCGGGGACGGCCGAGGCGACCAGGTGGCGGATGCCGGCCAGCTCCCGGTCGCCGACGGTGCGTCCCGGGTAGAGGTTGAGGACCACGGCTGCAGCGCCGCGGCGTTCATCGTCGCGGAAGAGACCCTTCTCGGGGAGCGTGAGGTGGACGCGCGCGGAGCGGACCTCGGCGAGGCGGCCGACGGTGCGGGCGAGCTCGCCCTCGATGGCCCGACGCAGGTTCACCTTCTGGGTGAACTCGCTGACTCCCAGATCGCCGCGGTCGAACAGCTCGAAGCCCACGCCTCCACCGCGGGGCAGTCCGGCGGTCGCGAGCAGCAAGCGCGCCTCGTAGACCTTGCTGGCCGGAACCGCGAGCGCCGCCCCCTGGGCCTCGACGCGGAATGGGATCTTGGCGGCCTTCAGCGTCCCGGCGGCCTCGGTGCTGTCCTCGGTGGTGAGGTTGGTGAAGACGTACTGGTAGCCCTCGGCGCCGCCGACCAGGACCGCCGCGAGGATGGCGCCGAGCGCCAGGACCCCGACGCCGACGTACGCCATGCGCTTGACGTTGGCGGGGAGCGCGGTGAAACGGGCAGGGAGTTCGCGGAGTTGCTTGAGGAGCGGTTCCATCGGGTCTCCGGAACGTCAGGGCTGCAGGCAGGAATTGCAGGCCGCGGGCCAACGCCGGGCTGAAAAGCGAGAGCCGGCAGCTTCTGCAGCTGCCGGCTCTCCGATCACCCCCGCCCCGCGTGTTCCACACCTGGATCCCGCGACCAGGGATCACACGTTCATCCGCATGATCTCCTGGTACGCCTCGACGAACTTGTTGCGGACCTTCGTGGCCAGCCTCATCGCGACGTCGGCCTTCTCCAGCGCCAGCGTGGCCTCGTGCAGGTTCCCGTCGCCCTTGCCCAGCGCGTCGGCCTGCGTGTCCGCCGTGTGCTGCACCTGCTCCAGCTTGTCCACTGCCTGCGTCAGCACCTCCGAGAAGCCGGTCGACCCCGTCTCGGGCTTCGTGCCGACCCGCGCGGGACGGTCGAACGAGGGTGGCGCGACTCCGATGCGGCCGAACTCCATGGCCTACCTCGCGATCTCGAGGGCGCGCAGCGCCATCGCCTTCAGCGTCTCCACCGCCGTCGCGTTCGCCTCGTACCCTCGCGAGGCGGACATCAGGTTCACGACTTCGTGCACCGGGTTCACGTCGGGCAGGGTCACGAAGCCGTTGGGGTCGGCGTCGGGGTGCCCTGGGCTGTAGACCTTGCGGCCGGGCCCCTGGTCCTCCACGACCTCCGCGACCCTGACGCCCCCGACCGAGCCCCCGGCGCTCGCCATCGCGTCCGAGAAGGACACGGTCTCCATCACCGGGTCCTTGCGGCGGTACGGCTGGCCGTCGGGTCCCCGGGTGGACTCGGCGTTCGCCAGGTTCGACGACGCCAGGTTGACGCGGGTCCGCTCGGCCGAGAGCCCCGAGGCGCTGATGGAGAGTGCGGTGAGGAAGTCCATGTTCCGCTCCCGGGTCAGGCCGCGCCGTCGGAGGCGACGTAGCGCAGGATGGCCAGCTTCTTCCCCGCGGCCTTCGCGGAGGCCGCGTACTGCAGCGCGTTCTCGGCCATGGCCACCATGGTCCGGTCGAGGTCCACGCCGTTCCCGTCCAGCCCCGGCCGCGCCCCCTCGGCCTGCACCAGCGGCGCCCCGCTCGGCGTCGCGCCCACGGCGGCCTCGCTCAGCTCGTGCATCTGCCGCGGGCCCTCGAGCGACAGCTCCTGGACGCCCTGGTCCCCGCTGGGCGCCGCCTGGAGCGCCTGCGTCATCGCCGCACCGAAGTCGAGGTCCACCGGCATGAAGCCGGGGGTGTCCACGTTGGCGACGTTCCCGGCGAGCACGTTCTGCCGCTCGAGGCGGACGTCGAGGGCGCGCTCCAGCGTCCCCAGGGTGGCGTCGAAGAGCTTCATGCGGCGGTCTCCACCCCCGCGCCGCCCTCGTTGGACGGCGGGACCGGCAGGCCCTCTTCGCGCCATTGCCGCAGCTTGTTGCGCAGCGTGCGCAGCCCGATGCCCAGGAGCCTCGCGGCGTGCGTCCGGTTGCCGCTCACCCGGCGCAGCGCCTCCTCGATGGCCAGCCGCTCCAGCATGGTCAGGTCCAGCGGCATGGTGGCGGGGTAGAGCGCCTCGACGGGGACGGCCGAGGCCGACGCGCCGCTCGGGGGCTGGGGCGACTGGGGAGTCCCCGGCTGCTGCAGCCCGACGATGCTCGCGAGGTTGTTCGCGGGAGCCCCGCCGAGCCCCAGGTGGCACGCGTCCAGGAACGGGCCGCGCCCGCGCACCAGCGCCCGCTCCAGCAGGTTGCCCAGCTCGCGCACGTTGCCCGGGAAGCGCTCCGCCTGCAGCGAGGCCACGGCCGCGTCGGTGAGCCGCGGCGGAGCGATGCCCAGCTGGTCCGCGAGGTCCGCGATGAGCTGGGTCGCCAGGCCGGGCAGGTCCTCGAGCCGCTCGCGCAGGGGCGGCAGGCGGATGGGGAACACGTTGAGGCGGTAGTACAGGTCCGCGCGGAACGAGCCCTGGCGCACCATCGCCGCGAGGTCCCGGTTTGAGGTCGCGATGACGCGGATGTCCACGGGGATGGGGCGCTGCCCGCCCACCCGGTCGATCTCCCGCTCCTGCAGCACGCGCAAGAGCTTCGCCTGCAGCCCCAGCGGCATCTCCGAGATCTCGTCGAGCAGCAGCGTGCCCTTGTCCGCCAGCTCGATGCGGCCCGACCGACGCTCGCCCGCGCCGGTGAACGCGCCGCGCTCGTGGCCGAAGAGCTCGCTCTCCAACAACTCGCTCGGCAGCGCCGCACAGTTGACGGCGACGTAGGGGCGGTCGTACCGCGGCGAGTGCCGGTGCACGTAGCGCGCGAGGATCTCCTTGCCGGTCCCGCTCTCGCCCAGGAGCAGCACCGTGGTTGGGGTCGGCGCCACGTCGCGCGCGGCGGCGAGCACCTCCCGCATCGCGGGGCTGACGGCGACGGGTTCGGCCTCGCGTCGGGCGGCGTTCACCGGGCTGGTCACTGCGGCGTTCAGGTTCATCGCTCCTCCTGGGCGCGCATCCGACGCGCTGCAGCCAGTGCTTGCTCGGCCTGTGCCAACTCGCTGACCGTCTCGGCGCTGAGCAAAGAACCCTCGTGGGAATCAGTGGTTGCGGAGGCGAGCGAGCGTTGGACGGCGCGCCATCCCGCGCCACTGAGCTGACGCGGCGTCAAGCGCGTGCGTGCGTAGTCGAGGATGACGGCGGCGCGCGTGACGTCGCCGCCCTCGAGGAACAGCTCGGCGGTCCGCCGCAGGTGCGCATCGAGCGTGGGGCCAGCCTCGCGCGCAGTAGAGGAGAGGACCTGGGCTCCGAAGAGCGGCGCTCCCAGCTTCGCAGTGTCCTCGGCCACCTCTCGGGCGAGCTCAGCGGCGAATGGTCCACGGTCCCGCGCGGGCAGCGCCAGGTAGAGGGCGATGGCCGGCCCGGGGCCGGTGGGGCCCGGGTCGCGCAGCGCCGCAAGCGTGACGCGGTGGCACAGCGCTGACGCGTCGCTGCAGGCCGGGACCCGGTCGGTCTCCTGGAGCCGGCGGGTGAGCGCCCGCACCGCGTCGTCGGTCCGTCCCAGGAGCATCCGCGCCCGGATGCCGCGCATCTCCAGCTCGGTGCGCGCGGGCTCGGGCATCCCGGTGGCGTCGAAGGCCGCGGCGAGGCGATGGAAGCAGGAGCCGGTCAGCTCGCACTCCCGCGCGATGGCCAGCCGGCCGAAGGTGCCCTGACGTCGCGCGCGCTGGTACCAGGCGACGGCGAGGCTCGGGTCTCCGGAGGCGAACGCCAGGTCACCCAGCCTCAAGGCGGCGAACGACGGATCGGTGGCGAACGCCTCCTTGAAGTGGACCGCGGCCTCGGTGCGGCGGCCGGCCATCAGTGCGCACTCGCCCTTCTCAGCGCGGGTCTTGCCCGGGCACGCGCCGCGGCCGAACTTCGCGGGGTCGTAGAACACCTGTGGAGCGCCGTCGGCGGCGACGCCCATGGGCAGGCCGCGCAGCTCGACCAGGAAGACCACGGTCTGTCCGCGCTCCCGACGGGACTCGACCTGGAACTGGCGGGAGGTGCACCGCAACCTCAGGCCGTCGAGGAGCGGCTCGAGGGTGGGGCAGAGGGTGCTGGGCCTGGCGAGCAGGTGCCGCCTCAGCCCGCCGAGATCGTTCGTCCGCAGCTCGAGTGCGCCCAGGAGGGCGTCGTGCTGCACCGCGACCGCGCCAGGAAGCGGCAGATGCTCGACCGAGACGGCCCGCGCGGCCAGGCCGCCGGGGAGTGGCTTGACGTACGGGATCGCCGCGAGCAGGGACACCAGGACGACGGAGAGCATGCCCTGGGGCGTTGCAGTGGGCGTGCCGTCGCCCCGCTTGCGTGGACCGGCTTACTCGGCGGAGGTCTCGGCAGTGATGGCGGGCACGCCCGTGGCGGGGGTCGGCGTCGGCCGGTTGCGGCGGCGAAGCTTCTCGACCAGCGTCGTGCGCTGCAGGCCGAGCAGCTCGGCCTGCAG
>CAZAIE010000400.1:0-6707 GCA_964485035.1 uncultured Myxococcaceae bacterium
GCCGTGGTCCAGGAGATCGCCGCGGCCAGCCAGGAGCAGTCCAAGGGCATCGAGCAGATCAACAAGGCCCTGGTGCAGATGGACAAGGTCACCCAGCAGGCGGCCGGGAACGCCGAGGAGTCGTCCAGCGCCGCGGCGGAGCTCTCCACCCAGTCCCAGAGCCTGGCCGCGCTGGTCGGCCGCTTCCAGCTCGAGCGGGCCCACGAGTCCGGCCTCGCCGGGGCGCTCCCTCGCGTGCGGCTCCCCGGGCTTAGGCCCACGAACGGCAACGGCCATCACGCGAGCGGCAACGGCCACCTCGTCGGCGGCAACGGCCACACCACCCCGCTCCTGCCGGCCGACTCCTCGCGGGAGGAGCGTCCGAAGGTCTGAGACGCGGCTGTCGTGGTTCTCGCGGTCCACCGGTCCTCGGGGGAAGCCCTCCCTCGGGGACCCGTGGCACGCGGCTTGCCCTCTGTCGTCTGACACGAGGGCATCATGTCGGGCACGAACGTCGGGACAGTGCTGGTTCTCTCCCTCCTCCTCCTCGGCTGTGGCCATGCGGGCTCCGAGCATGCGGCCCCTGGGGACGGAAGCTGGACCGTGGAGCACGCTTTCGCCCTGGAGCGCGCACTCGAGACCTCCTCCTCGGACGATCTCGTGCGTCGCTGAGCCATGCCGCCCCAAAATGAGCAACGGACGTGCCACCTGCGTCTTTACCTCTGCGATGCGGGAGTGGTATCCTTGGCACAATTTTTGAGCCCATGATTTCTCCAAGAAATACAGGGCTATTGGCCCTCCTCTCCGTTCTGGGAGCCCCCGCCTGCGGGGCCAAGCCTCCCTCCGACCCCGGCGAGGCGCCCCCGGAGATCCTGCTGAAGGGGGTGGGCTTCCGGTTCTTCCGCGGCAGCGAACTCCGGGCCGTGGGACGCGCGGAGAAGGCCACCTTCAAGAAGGACTCTGGTGACGGGACCGCGCAGGGCGTCCGCGCAAGGTTTTTGCCCTCCGAGAGCCGCAACGAGCTCGAGATCGTCACACGGGAGCTGACCGGAAACGTCCGGTCGCAGCAGGCGCTCGCCACCGGCGGGGTCCGCCTCTCCGAGACCAATGGCGCAGCCGGAGTCACCTCCTCGGCGCGGCTCGATGGGCTCATCCGCAAGGCCGAGGGCGACGAGCCCGTCGACGTCGTCGGCGCCGGGTACCGCTTGCACGCCGAGACCGGGTTTGCGCTCGACTTCGCCACCCCCGGCGGGCTGACTCTCCTCGGGCCGATCGACACCAGGATTGGAGGGCTGAGATGAGCCTGCTCCAGGTGCTCGCCTTCGCGCTGCTGCTCGCCGCCCCCACGGGCCCGGCCCCGAAGAAGGCACGAGCGCCGCTGGCGAAGAAGGCCGGCGAGATCCACATCACCTCTGACAGCTTCGAGGTCCTCCCCGAGCGCAAACAGGGCACCTGGAAGGGCCGCGTGGTCGTGCTCCGCGACGACCTGCGCATCCAGTGTGCCTCGCTGGTCGCCGACCTCGCCGAGGGCAACGAGGTCCGCAAGGTGACCTGCACCGGCAACGCCTACATGCACCAGGCGGCCAGCCCCAAGCTCAAGCGCGCGGTCCGCGAGGCCTGGGGCGAGGTGGCGGTCTTCGACAACGTCACCGGCCTGCTCACGGTCACCGGCTCCCCGCGCGCCCGCGAGGGCGACAACACCATGGAAGGGGAGCGCATCCTCCTGGACACCGAGGCCGACAAGGTCCGCGTCGAGCGGCCCACCATGACCCTGCGCTCCCCGCCGCCCGCGAAGCCCCCTGCCAAGGAGCCGCGCAAGTGACCGCCGCCGCGGAGCGCAAGGGTCCCGAGGTCCTCGCCGCCGAGGGCCTGGTCCAGAGCTACCGCAGCGCGCCCACGTGGCACGTCTGGAACCGGCACCGCCGCACCGTCGTCGACGGGGTTTCGGTGAAGGTGAAGCGCGGCGAGGTGGTGGGCCTTTTGGGCCCCAACGGCGCAGGCAAGACCACGACCTTCAACATGGTGGTGGGGCTGCTCCAGCCCAAGCGCGGGAAGGTGCTGCTCGACGGCCGGGACGTCACCGCGCTGCCCATGCACCTGCGCGCGCGGGCGGGGGTGGGCTACCTGCCGCAGGAGGCGTCGATCTTCCGCAAGCTCTCGGTGAGGGACAACTTCCTCGCGGTGCTGGAGATGCTGCCGCTGCCCCGCGCCGAGCGGGACCTCCGCGCCGAGGCGCTGCTCCAGGAGTTCGGGCTCAAGCACGTCGCCGAGAGCATGGGGGAGATGCTCTCGGGCGGGGAGCGACGGCGCGCGGAGATCGCCCGCTCGCTCATCCGCGACCCCTCGTTCATCCTCTTCGACGAGCCCTTCGCGGGGGTGGACCCCATCGCGGTCCACGAGATCCAGCGGCAGATCGCGGCGCTGCGCGCCCGGGGGCTGGGGGTGCTCATCACCGACCACAACGTGCGCGACACCCTGGAGATCTGCGACCGGGCGTACGTCATCGCCCACGGGAAGATCCTGGAAGAGGGCAGTCCGGCGCAGATCGCCGGGAGCCCGAGGGCGAGGCAGGTCTATCTGGGGGAGCGTTTCACGCTGGAGGCAGCGGCGGTCCCTTCGCAGTAGGCAGGGGCGCCGCCCGCCGTCCAGCAAGGACGGGTGCGCGGTGTCGGTTGGCGGGCTAGGATAGGAGCGTCAAAGCGGCCATGGGTCTCGAACTCAAGCAGAACCTGAAGCTCTCGCAGCAGCTGGTGATGACGCCCCAGCTGCAACAGGCGATCAAGCTGCTCCAGCTCTCCCGCATGGAGCTGGTGGAGCTGGTCCGCGAGGAGATGGAGCAGAACCCCCTCCTCGAGGACACCGAGGGCACCGAGGCCGAGGCCGAGGAGAAGTCGGTGGGCGAGAACTCGCTCGAGGCCGACACCATGCCCGCCCCCGAGCCCGTCGAGGCGACCAAGACCGAGGAGGTCAAGGGCGAGGAGGGCGAGAACAAGGACATCGACTGGGAGCAGTACCTCGAGAGCTACCAGACGCTCGGCAGCACCGCTCCCTCCAACCGCGACTCCTCCATCGACGACATGCCGTCGTACGAGGCCACCCTCACCCGCGCCACCACCCTCTTCGACCACCTGCTCTGGCAGCTGCACATGAGCAAGCTCACCCCCGAGGAAGAGGCGGTGGGCATGCTCATCCTCGGCGGGCTCGACGACAACGGCTACTTCAAGATCGAGGGATTCCAGGGCGACCCGCTCATCCGCGTGGCCCAGGAGGCCGGCTGCTCCATCGCCTGCGCGGAGAACGTGCTCAAGCGCATCCAGCACCTCGACCCGCTCGGCGTGGGCGCCCGCGACCTGCAGGAGTGCCTGCTCATCCAGGCCCGCCAGCTCGGCGCCGAGGAGGGCATCGTCGGCGCCATCATCAAGCGCCACCTCAAGCTCCTGGAGGCGAAGAACCTCCCCGCCATCGCCCGCGAGCTGCACGTCTCGCTCGAGGAAGTCATCGCGGCGATGAAGGTCATCTGCAACCTGGAGCCGCGGCCGGGCCGCAACTTCACCGGCGAGGACCCGCAGTACATCACCCCCGACGTCTACGTGTACAAGGTCGGGGACAAGTACATGACCGTCCTCAACGACGACGGCCTCTCCAAGCTGCGCATCAGCGCCACCTACCGCAACGCGCTGAGGGCGGGCATGGCCGGCGGCAAGGCCAAGGACTTCATCCAGGACAAGATGCGCAGCGCGGTGTGGCTCATCCGCTCCATCCACCAGCGGCAGCGCACCATCTTCAAGGTCACCGAGTCCATCGTGAAGTTCCAGCGGGACTTCTTCGACAAGGGCATCGCCCACCTCAAGCCGCTCATCCTGCGCGACGTGGCCGAGGACATCGGGATGCACGAGTCCACGGTCTCGCGCGTGACCACCAACAAGTACGTGCACACGCCCCAGGGCATCTACGAGCTCAAGTTCTTCTTCAACTCCTCCATCGCCCGCACCGGCGGCGACGAGATCGCCAGCGAGGCGGTGAAGAACCACATCAAGCAGATCGTGGGGGGAGAGGACGCCAAGAACCCCTACTCCGACCAGAAGATCGTCGAACTGCTCAAGGCGCAGGGCATCGAGATCGCCCGGCGCACCGTCGCCAAGTACCGCGAGATGCTCGGCATCCTCCCTTCCAGCAAGCGCAAGAGCTACTACTGAGCCCACGCCGGAATGAACCCCTCGGCATTGCGTTCGTCCTTCCGACCTTCCGCCCCGACGGGCGGAGCCCACCCCCGCAGTGCGCGCAGCGCGCATGACGAAAGGAGGCCTCGCACCCAGGGGACCTGACGCGCAGCCAACTCACCTTCCGGGCCCGGCGTCCTTGCCGCCGCCGCGCTCACCCTTCGAAGCACAATGCCCACCCCTTGTGGGAGGTAACGGCATGCAGGCGAACATCACGTTCCGCGGTATGGAGTCGACGGAGTCGCTGAAGTCGTACGTGAAGGAGAGGATCGAGCACATCGAGAAGTACTTCGACCGGGCGGTCGAGGCCCACGCGGTGCTGTCGCTGGAGCGCTACCTGCACCACGCGGACATCACGATCCACGCCGGGTCGTACCTGCTGCGCGGCAAGGTCAAGAGCGAGGACATGTACAAGTCCATCGACGAAGCGGTGGACAAGATCGAGAAGCAGCTCAAGCGGTACAAGGACAAGCTCAAGACGACCAAGCGCGCGCCCCGCGAGGACGTCCACCAGGCCCGCCACGCGGTGTTCGAGGCCCCCGAGGAAGAGGGCGAGAAGTGGACCGAGGGCCCGAAGATCATCCGCAGCAACGACTTCGTGGTGAAGACGCTGTCGGTGGACGAGGCCATCATGCAGATGGACCTCATGAACAACGACTTCCTGGTGTTCACCAACGACAAGAGCGGCGACATCAACGTGGTCTACCGGCGCAAGGACGGCCACTTCGGCCTCATCGAGACGGCCAGCGCGGCCCACGCCGCCGCCGCCAAGAAGAGCAAGCCGGAGATGCGCTCCTAGTCGTCGCAGGCTGAGCAGCTCCCGAGGCGCCGGGTCCCCACGGGCCCGGCGCCTCGCTAGTGCGGGCCAGCACTCCTTCCCGGCTGCCTGGAAGGGAACGGTCTTCCCACAGGGAGGATTTCGGGCAGACGCACAGTTCTTCCGCGCGGGACGCCTGCGCGCCGCGCCGCGTCCCCTCTTCGGGAATTACTTAACGTCAATTAAGTAACCCCTCCGTATCCTGCAGGGCCCCCCAGGGCCTGTCTGGACCGCAGCCCCGCAGAGGGCGCCGCGAGGCGCCGCGCGCGTAGGCCGCTTGGAGCTCCGTCCGCCTCGGGGTGACGAGGCAGCGCGCAAGGCCAGTCGCGCGGGGGCCTGCAGGCCCCCCTCCCTCCAGCCGTCGCTCGGGCTCGAGACCCTGACGACTCTTCCCCTTCCAAGCCTTCTAGGGACTCCCGGGCTACTCAGGGGTGTCGTGCCAAAAATCGGAGTGGCCGCGCGTAACTCTCCTCGAATCCACGCCCCGAGTTCGCGGCCACGTAACCCGGGTTGGGTCTCCCAAGGACTCAGTCACTCGAGGCCGGGCACCTATCCCGCTATCCCTCGCGCACCATGTCCGCGAGCGCGTGCGAGACCGAGTTCAGCGACTTCGCGGTCTGCTCCACCCGCTGCGCGCTCGCCGCCACCTCGGAGTAGACGGTCGCCGCGGACTGGATGGCCCGGCTCACCTCCGCCAACTCGGTGGACTGGCTGCGGGTGGCGCTGGTGATCTCCGCGGCCAGCCGCGAGGACTCCTGGATCACCCGGGCTAGCTCGGCGATGGTCCCGCCCGCCTTGTGCGCCCGCTCCACCGCCAGCGCCGCGAACTGGCTCGACTCCTGCCCCACCTCCGCCGCGGCCTGCACGCTGCCCTGCACCTCGACGATGAGCCGGCGGATGCGCTCCGCGGCGTCCCCGGACTCCAGCGCCAGGTTGCGCATCTCCCGGGCGATGACGGTGAAGCCCACGCCCTGCTCGCCCGCCCGCGCCGCCTCCAGCGCCGCGTTCACTGCCAGCAGGTTCGACTGCTCGGCCACCTCGCGCGCCCGCGCGACGATCTCGCCCATCTCCTGCGCGACCTTCGCCAGCTCGTCCAGGCGCTTCGCGGTCGATCCCACGCGCTCCGAGAGCCGCTCGATCACCTCCACCGCCTCGCGCACCGCGGTCTCTCCGCCGCGGTGCAGCTCCTCGCTGCGCCGGGAGACCTCGGCCACCGACTCGGCGTGCACCGTCGCCCGCTGCGAGCCCTCGGCCACGCGGGTGACGGTGGTGGTGACCTCGGCGATGCCCGAGGCCTCGCGCTGGGAACGCTCCGCCTGCTCGGTCGCCGCCCCGGAAATGGCCGTCGCCTCGCGCCGCAGCGCCTCGGCCGCCTCGGCCACCTTCGCCCGCGCCGCGCCCAGCTCGGCGTTGCGCTGGGCCAGCTCCTCCATGTAGGCCACGTGCTCGCGCTGCAGCCGCTGGTAGCCACGCACCAGCGCCAGCGCCATCGAGCCCAGCCACACCAGGAACGCCCAGAAGATGACGTAGTCCTCGCTGGCCATGAGCCCGGAGTCGATGAGGATGTCGTGGACCGCGGCCACGAAGAACGCGGCGATCTCCACCAGGAAGTGCACCGCGCTGCGGTTCCCGCGCGCGACCGTGTAGGTGGCCACCACGATCCCGGTGACGCCCGCCACCCCCACCGACAC
>CAZAIE010000401.1:0-6692 GCA_964485035.1 uncultured Myxococcaceae bacterium
CACCGGCGTGAGCGCGGTCACTCCCACCCGCGCCCACCCTCGCGCCGAAGTTCAGTCATCCTCCTCGTCGCACTTCGGGGCCTTCACCTTCTTGGCCTTGAGCAGCGGGCAGAGCGCCTCGCGCGTGGCCTTCCGCTCCGACTTCTCGAACATCGCCATCGCGTGAGGCTTGAGCTCGTTCCAGCACTTGGCACCCGGCGCCTGGATCTCGTCCTTCCACATCCCGTCCTCGAAGCACCCGAGGATGGACTTCTGGAAGTCGGGGTCCTTGCACAGCTCACCCTTGGCGTCCTTCTCCAGCGCCTGCTTCCAGAACGGCCAGGCCACGTACCCGGTGAGGTTCTGCTGCACGCGCTTGGCGGCCCGCACCGGGAGGTCGGCGGTTACGGTGTCGGCCTTCACGAAGTCCTTCAGCGCGTCCATCCAGGGGTCGTCGCCCGCGGAGTGGCGGGTCTGGTGGAAGGTGGCTCCGAAGGCCTTGAGGCCAATCTCTGCGCGCTGGGCCATGAACGACTTCGAGGTCTTCAGGGTCGGGAACCGGCGGAGCATCTTGTCGATGCGCGCAAGGAGCTGATCGGCGGACTTTGCGTCGACCTTCTCGGAGGCGAGGAGTGCCGCGCAGCCGCGCTCGGCCACGCCGTTCCACGCGGCGTCGCGCTTGGAGGGCGGGACGTCGGCGAGGTGCTCGACCAGCTCCTCCCACCCGCCCTGCTTCTCCAGGGCCTCCAGGTCAGCGAGCGTGTAGTCGGCCGCGAACGCGGGGGCGGCCAGCAGCGCGGCGAGGGCAACGACGAGGGTTCGCATCGGCAGGTCTCCGGCTAGGTGGTGGCCGCGGAGTCTACAGCAGCCGGTCCACCGCGTCCGTGGTCGTGGCGCCGCCGGCGATCAGCGATCGGCCAGGCCTGCCTCTCGCGCCCGGTCGATCTCCACACGCCGCTGCTCTGCCTCGCGCCTCCGCGCCTCGGCCTCAGCCAGCGCCTGCGGGTGCTTCTCCAGCGCGGCCAGGTGCGCCGTCCACGCGTCCTTGAACCGCGAGTCCACGCAGCGGTTCCGGAAGCAGACCGCGGTGCGCGGCGAATCGGGCGTGCAAGGCGGGCAGACGAGTCGCTTGCACATGCGCTTGCGGCGCTCTCCGTCCCAACGCCGGCTGGTAGCGACGTTCACCGGCTGCTCGGCGTTGCACTGGCACTCGCACGAGGGCTGGGCGGCGAGCGTGCACTGGGCGTCCTCCAGGCACTGGGAGGTCTTGGTCGCCGGCTGGTCGAGGTTCGGGAACGGCTTCGGCGCCTCCGGCAGCTCCGGGAGCGCTGGGGGCATGAATGACTCCGCGGCGGGCGGGACGATCGGCGCGCGGGCAGGGCTGAGCACGCAGCGCCCGGCCTCGCAGCGGGCACGGGTCTCGTCGCACGTGGCCTTCGGGCAGTTGGCGAGGTGCGCGAAGTCGGTCGCCTCCGCGGGCTCCTTGCCCAGGCGCGGGCACACCGGGCAGTAGTGCGCGCCGTCGGCCGAGAGTCGTCCCAGCGGGTAGGCGGTGGTTGGGCAGTCGGCGTCCTGGGCGCACTCGGCCGCCGCGGGCTTCGACTCCGGCTTCGTGGCAGGGGGTGTCGAGGCACAGGCGAGGCAGAGCAGCAGGGCAGGGGCAAGGGAGCGCATGGCGGGAACCTTGCCCGAGCGTCGGGCCTGTCGCAACGTTGGGGCGGCGTGGCGGGGCGAAGGAGCAGCGTGGAGCTGGATCGGGCCATCGAGGAGATGCTCGCGGCGGTGAACGCCGAGCGGGACGCCGTGCGCCGGGAACTGGGCGACGCGGACCGGTCGTCGCTGCCGCTTCCCTCCGGCTTCCTCGAGTTCTCCGAGCCCGGCGCATACCTCTACGTCTTCGAGACCGACCACGAGCAGCTGCTCGCCGACGGGCTGCGGGTGCAGGTGGAGGCGCCGGGGGTGCTCGCCTCGGGCGAGGTGGTGGACCACGACCCGGGCCAGGGCAGGCTGCGGGTGGTGCTGCGCGAGTCGCTGGGCGAGGGCGGTGACGTCCGCGACGCGCTGCTCCACTTCGAGTCCACCTTCCTGCTCGATCGGCTGGCGGGCCGGCTGGGGGCGCTGCGCACTTCGCTCGGTCCCGAGGGCACCGGCTCGGGGGACGCGGCCCGTCGCGCGCTGGCCTTTCTCGAGGGCACGGTGGCCCCTCGGCCGCCCGCGGCGCTGCGGCGCGAGCGCCTCTCCGCGAGCCAGAACGCGGCCATCGCCTTCGTGGTCGGCCAGGAGGCCGCGTACCTCTGGGGCCCTCCGGGAACCGGCAAGACCCAGACCGTGGCGCATCTGGTCCACGAACTCATCGGCCGCGGCGAGCGGGTGCTGCTCACCGCGCACACCAACATCGCCACTGACACCGCGCTGGAGCGCGTCTTGGACGAGCAGTCCCTGGGGCGCAGGCAGGTGGTCCGCATCGGCTACCACGGCGAGAAGTTGCGGCGGCTCGGCGTGGGGCTCGACGACGCCGCCGAGGCGCGCCTGCGCGACCGCGATCCGGCGGTCGCCCGCCAGCTCGAGGACTTCTGCCGCGAGGTCGCCCGCCGCTCGCCACGGCCCGCGCAGGTGCTCACCGCGGCGGGCGTCCCGCTGCCGCGCCGCTTCCGCGCTGCCCGCGACGCGTTGGGCTCGCTCACACTGCTCGACGGCGACGATCTTCCGAAGCGGGGCGCAGACCTGGGCGTGAGCGTGGAGGCGATGGAGGACGGCGCCGTGGCCGAGGCGACGCTGGTGGCGGGGACGCTCACCCGCCTCTACACCAGCCGGCTGCTGCGCGACTTCCGCACCGACTCGGTGGTCGTGGACGAGGCGAGCATCGCGTCCCTGGTGCAGACCTTCCTCGCGGCGAGCTGCGCCTCGCGCCGGGTGGTGGCGGTGGGCGACTTCATGCAGCTCCCGGCCATCGTGGCCTCCGAGCAGCCCTCGGCGCGCAGTTGGCTGGGCCGCCACGTCTTCGCCTCCGCCGGGTGCGATCGCGCGGAGCGTGGACACCCGCTCCGGGCGATGCTCGACGAGCAGTGGCGCATGCACCCGCAGATCTCCTCGGTGGTCAGCCGGGTGTTCTACGCCGGGCGGCTCCGCGACGCGCCCGCGGTGCAGGAGCGTGGCCGCGCGCGGCCGGGGCCCGCGGTGGTGCTGCTCGACACCAGCCGCTCCGGGGCGACGACCGACACGCTGGCCTCGGGCTCCAAGCGCAACCGCCACCACGCCGAGCTCATCGCGAGCCTGGTGAAGCAGGCGCGCGACGTGGACGTGGCGGTGATCGCGCCGTACCGCGCCCAGGTGCGGCTCCTGCGCGACACGCTCCGGGAGTCTGCCTCGGCGCGGCTCGCCTCGGGGAAGGTGGAGGCGTTCACCGTCCACCGCTTCCAGGGACGCGACAAGTCGCTGGTGGTCTTCGACCTGGTGGAGGCCCCGGGGACGCTCTGCCGCTTCCTCGACGAGCGGTACAACGCCTCGGCCCCGAACCTGCTCAACGTCGCCCTCAGCCGGGCGCGCGACCGGCTCATCGTCGTCGCGCACCTCGGCCACCTCTCCCAGGGGCTGGGGCGCAACGCCGTGGTCAACCGGGTCTTCGCGCAGATGCGGCAGCGCGGCACGCTGGAGCTGGTCGCGGGCGACGTCCACGACGAGGCCCGGCTCGCCTCGTTCCTCGAGGGCCGCTGATGCCGGTTCTGGCCACCGAGCGGTTCCTCGAGAAGGCGCGGCGAGAGCCTGGGGAGGTCTGCGGGCAGCTCGAGGAGATCGCCGCGGCGCGAGAGCTCGGCTCGGGGCCGTGCGCCTCGACGCTGCCGTCGGGCGCGGTCGTCGCCTGGGGCTCCAAGGGCACGCAGCTCGCGCTCTTCGACGTGGCGTGGCCCGGTTCAGTTTGGGACGACGACGACGCGCCTCTCTCGAGCCTGTCCAAGCAGGAGCTGCGGGCGCTGGGCGTGCCGGACGAGCGCATCGTCCAGGTGCAGCAGGCGCGCGACGTGGCCAGCCTCGACGCGATCTCGCTTCCGGCCGCCGTGGCCGCCCGGCTGCGCTTCCAGCTCGCGCAGCACCAGTGCGGCCTGAGCGCCCGCGAGGAGGAGCTGAGCTACCAGGCGCGGGACCTGGCGCAGCTCGCGGACTACCTGCGCGGCGACCTGCGCCGGCTGCTGCTGAACCTGGACCCCTCCCAGCAGCAGATCGTCACGCTCGGCGGCTCGGGGCCGATCATCGTGAAGGGCGTCGCCGGCTCGGGGAAGACCGCGGTGGCGCTGCAGCGCATCTACGAGTCGCTGCGCGCCCGCTCGCTGCTCGAGGCCCCGCGCATCCTGCTCCTGGCCTACAACCGCTCGCTGGCGGTGGTCGCGCGCGAGCTGCTGATGTCGCTGGGGCTGCGCTCCGACGAGGTGGAGATCGCGACGCTGCACGCCTGGTGCGCGGCGCACGTGCCCCTCAAGACGCGCGTGGTGGACGACCGCGATCGCCGCGGCCTCATCCGCGAGGCCGTCGCCGAGGTGCGGCAGGCGCTCGAGGGCCAGCCCGGCGGCGAGTCGGCGCTGTGGACGTATCCGCAGGCGTTCTGGTGGGGCGAGGTCCACCGGATCCAGGGCGCGGTGCAGGCTGGCCTGGACGAGTACCTGAAGCTCCCGCGGCACGGGGCCGGCCGCGCGCTCGATGGCCGGCTACGGCAGCTCGTGTGGAAGGTGTACGCGGCCTACCGCGCCCGGCTCGCCCGCCACCGCGTGCGCGACTGGGACGACGTGGTGCGTGACGCGCTCCGCCGCGTGCAGGCGATGGGCCCCGCCGCGGCCCGCTACGACCAGGTCCTGGTGGACGAGGCGCAGGACCTCACGCCCATGGGCGTGCGGCTCGCGGCGGCGCTGTGCAAGCCGCGGGGCTCGCTCTTCGTGGCCTTCGACCCGGAGCAGTCCATCTACGAGCACGGCTTCCGCTGGAAGAGCATGGGCCTCGTGGTCCACGGCGCCCGCAGCTTCGAGCTGAGGCGCAACTTCCGGAACACCTCGGAGATCCTCGCGGCGGCGGAGGCGGTGCGGGCGCAGGCGGGGGCGGCCCACGAGGACGCGCTCGATCCGGACCGGGTGCCGCGCCAGGGCGAGCCGGTGCGGCTGCTCCCGGTCCCGCCGGCGACGGAGCACCGGACGGTGGCCCGCGACATCGCCCGGCTCATCGCCGAGGAGAATGTCCCGCCGCAGAACATCGCCGTCCTCTGCTACCCAAACGGCGTGCGCGACCACCTCTTCCTCGAGCTTCAGCGGGCGAACCTCCGCTGCCAGAAGCACGACGAGGACGCGGACATCTCGCTCGCCGACCCGAGTGTGAAGGTGCTGCCGATGCGCTCGGCCAAGGGGCTGGAGTTTCCGGTGGTCTACGTGCTCGCGACCGGCGCCAACTTCCGCCCACCCATGGAGGGCGAGAGCGAGCAGGCGGCGTGGCGCGAGCAGATGCGGCGGTGCTTCTACGTGGCCTTCACCCGCGCGATGTCGCGCCTGGTGATCGTCTACTCCGAGGCCGACCCGGTGGAGTTTCTGCGTCCGCTGCTGGCGCGGTGAGTTCCCCAACACCGCGGGCCAGACGACGGACAGGGCAGGAGGTCTCATGCTCGCCCTGCTCCTGGTCGTGCTCCCTGTGCTGTTGCTGGCCTCGCTCACCTCGGAGGCCGCGCGGCGGGTGCTCGGCGCCTGGCTGGTCGGCTCGGCCGCCGGGGTCCTGCTGGAGGTCCTGGGCGCGCTGGTGTTGGGGCGCCTGCTTGCGTACCGGGCGACGGCTGCGCTCCCCAAGATGGAGGCCATCACCATCGTGGGCTTCGCCCATGCGATGGGCGGATTCCTGATGGGCTGCTACCTCGGGGGGGGGGCCGTGGCGGCGGTGGCAGGACCCGTGCTTGGCTGCCGGGTGTTCCAGTCCGGGAGCCCACGGCAGCGGTGGCCCGCGGTCATCGGCGCCCTGCTCGGAGGGCTCGTCGGGGTGGTGGTCGCGGTGATCGCCGGGGTGGCGGCGAGCCTGTCACACCAGTCCGACTTGCTCGCTGGCGTCACCGGCGGGGGCTTCGCGCTCGTGACGCTGGGGGCGGTGGTGGGTTGGAGCCTTGCGCCGCCCGCGGGGACTGGTCCGGAGGCAAAGGGGGAGCCGGCGGTCCATGCAGCCAGGGCGCAGGCTGACGGTGCGAGGCCAGGGTTCGTGTAGGCTTCGCCGGTGCGCTCGACCAAGCCCTGCTACTCCCCGCGTTTCTCGGTCTCCCCTCTGCTGCTCGACTGCGCGGAGGAGGTGGGGCTGCGCGCAGCATCCTCTCCCTGCTCCCGTTGCCCCTCGCACTCGAGCGGACCCTGCGACAGCGGGCGAGGCTGACCATCGCGCACCACAGCACCTGGATCGAGAACCGCACGCTGGCTCTGGAAGATGCCGCGCAGGCGATCGCCGCGAAGGCCGTGCGCGATCCGACGCGGGAGCGGACCCAGGCGGCCCTGGAGGTGCGCAACTACTACCAGGCGCTCGATCTCATCGACGCGGAGTTGGAGGGAGAGGCCGACGAGGGCTTCATGCGGCGGGTGCACGCGGCGATCATGCGTGGGCCTGGCCCCGGAAGGCCGAAGGCGGAGTCTCGCTATCGGACCTCGAACGTGCGCGTGGGCAACTTCGTCTACGTCCCACCTGCCTTCGAGGACGTCCCGAGGCTG
>CAZAIE010000402.1:0-6680 GCA_964485035.1 uncultured Myxococcaceae bacterium
GGGAGGGGGGTCAGTTTTAGTGTCGCAAGGGGGTCAATATCAGTGTCGCTCTACACCGACCGGGATCATCGGCGCCTCCCTCGCGCCTTTCGGCGCCCCAGAGCCCGGCTCTCGACGAACTGCGCCCATCGGACCCAGAACGGGTCCAGGTCGGGCAGCTTCGCCTCCCGGAGCGCGGCGTCCGCGGAGAGGACCGCCTCGCGGCCCGGCGAGGCCTCACGAAGGACGGCCATGGCCTGCTCGAGCGCCGCTTCCGCCTCCACCGAGCGCGCCCGCTTGAGATCGAAGGCCTCGCTGGTGAGCCAGTTCGACACCTCTCCACGACGGACGAACGGCCGCCGCCGCAGCACCACCTGCGCCTCCTCGAGGTCGAGGTCGAACCAGGCATCCTGGCGGTCGTCGAAGAGCGGCTCCGCGGAGGCGAGGACCAGCGGGGAGTGCGTCGCGGCGACGAGCTGGACCTTCGCCTCGGCGTGCAGCGAATCGGCCACGTGCAGGAGAGACCCGAGGATCGTCCGCTGCCAGCGCGGGTGCAGGTGGCTCTCCAGCTCGTCGAAGAGCAGCACCACCTGGCTCGCCGGTGGGTCGCCCAGCAGCTGCGCCGCCCTCACGTGCTCGTTCCACGACCAGATCAGCATGTACGCGAGCCCGAACACCCGACGCAGCCCCGCCGAGGCGTGCAGCACCGGCAGCGCCTCCGCGTACGGCGTGCGGATCGAAGGGATGTCCCGGACGTCGTCCACCGAGATCCGCGTCAGCGGTCCAGGCTCGATGCGCTCCCCCGGCGGCGAGAGCCGCTCCAGGACGCGCTGCATGCGCTCCGCAGTCTCGCCGCGCTCCCGAATCCACCCTGCCCAGTCCGCGAGCAGGCCGTTGCAGACCGTGGTCGGCTTGCCCTCCACCTCGACCCGGTGCCCGTGCCAGACGTCCGCCGGCGAGAGCACGTACCCGGGCAGCCGCTCCTGCACGTCCACGTTGCCCCGACGCCGCCAGTAGTTGCGCGCCGGATCCCACGCCGCGAAGCCTCCGTCGGCGTGGGCATAGAGCACCAACCCCGGGTTCCAGGGCCGGCCAGCCCGCCCCAGCCACGCCTGCTCCCGCGGCGCGTAGCGGCTCTCGTAGGCGACCTGGCGGGCGGCGCCGGTGAGGGAGAAGCGGATGCTCGCCGGCCGCTTCGGATTGGTCGGGCGCGCGGAGTACCCGGAGGTGAGGCGCGGGTTCAGGTCGTGCGGCCAGCGGCGGGTCAGCGCCCACCAGGCCACGTCGAGCAGGAAGCTCTTGCCCAGACCGTTGTCGCCGGTGAGGAGGTTGAGCCTCGGGGCGAGCTCCAGCCGGGTCTGTGGCGCAGGGCCGACGTTCTTCAGGTGGAGCGACTCGAGCATGTCCAGTCTTCTCGCGAGGGGCTGCAGCGCACTCTATGCCCTTCACCCTCGCGTGGATGCCACCACCCTCGCGGCCCCTGGGACCGCGTTCGCCCGCATTTCCGAGTGCCAGGTACGGGGTACCGGCCTACCGGAGCGGGTTCTCCTTCGACACCGACCTCGCCCTACCGGGGACGCGAACGGCGCTTCTTTCTGCAGTCAGGAGCCAGCTTCGCACCTCGTCCCACGCCGTCCCACGCGCGGTAGACTGCCTGCCCCATGATCACTCTCGTCGCCGGAACCCGCCCCAACTTCATGAAGGTCGCGCCCATCGGCCGAGCACTCGAAGCTCGTGGTATTCCTTTCAGGCTGCTCCACACTGGCCAGCACTTCGACGCCACCATGAGCGAGGTCTTCTTCCGCGACCTCGGCCTCCCCAAGCCAGCGAACACGCTGACCTCGGGCGGCGGCTCCCACGCCGAGCAGACCGCCGCAGTGCTCGTCGGCGCCGAGAAGGACTTCCTCGCCGCCCGCCCAGCGCTGGTCGTGGTCGTGGGCGACGTGACCAGCACCATCGCCGCGGCGCTGTCGGCTGCGAAGCTGGGCATTCCGGTCGCCCACGTCGAGGCAGGGCTGCGCTCGCGCGACTGGACCATGCCCGAGGAGATCAACCGGGTGCTGACTGATCAACTCGCGGATCTGCTCCTCATCCCCTCGCACGACGCCACGCCGAACCTCCTGCGCGAAGGCGTCCCCCCCGAGCGGATCGTGTTCGTCGGCAACGTCATGATCGACTCGCTGCACTGGGCGCTGAAGACCCCCACCGACGTGCTCGGCCGCCTCGCGCTGCGCCGCGGCGAGTTCGCGGTGGCCACGTTGCACCGGCCCGCCAACGTCGACTCCCGGGACGCCCTGGCCGCGACCTTCGACGCACTGGAGACCATCGGACGGCGACTGCCCATCCTGTTCCCGGTGCACCCCCGAACCACCGCACGCGCCAAGGCCCTCGGCCTTGCGGAGCGGCTCGGCTCACTCGTGGGCGTCCGGTGCATCGAGCCGGTCGGCTACAACGACTTCGTCACCCTCATGGCCAACGCGAAGCTGGTCGCCACCGACTCCGGCGGCATCCAGGAAGAGACCACTGCGCTCGGGGTCCCGTGCCTGACGATGCGCGAGGGCACCGAGCGGCCAATCACCGTGAGCGAGGGCACCAACGAGATCGTGGGGCTCGACCTCGGGAAGATCGCCGCGGGGGTCGATGCCGTCCTTGCTGGAAAGGGAAAGCAGGGACGCATCCCCGAGGGTTGGGACGGGAAGGCCGGCGAGCGGATCGCCGAGGCACTGCGGCGATTCCTCGCGGGAACGCCTGCACCGAAGACCAGCGGGCCACGGGCGTAGTCGCTGGGACGGGCAGTTCGAGAACGGCGGGCGTAGCCGCTGGGGCCTGATTGGGGCCTCTCGGAACAACGCCGGCGGCTCTCAGTCGCCGGAATCTCGAAACGACAATTGGGAAGACGGTCGGAAGCGGTTGGCGCAGCCGTCTGGCGTCCGCTCAGCTCTTCCCGCCCTCGACGACCCGCAGCGGGACCGCCTGCGCAGCCGCCAACCCCGGCTCCTGCCCGATGGGCTGGAACGTCGCGACGATCTGCTTGAAGCCTGCCACCACCCGGCGACGGTCCGCCTCGGCAGCGGCGTTCCACAGTTCGTCCAGCTTCGTGGCCAGGTCCGCGGGAGGCGGCGGGCTCTTGGCTACGAAGATCTTGTTGCGGACGACCTGGCTCTCCTCCTCCTCCTCGGTGAGGAGTTCCTCGGTCATCTTCTCGCCGGGACGCAGGCCCGTGAACACGATGGGGATGTCCTTGTTCGGCACCAGCCCCGCCATGGTGATCATGTTGGCGGCGAGGTCGGCGATGCGGATGGGCTCGCCCATGTCCAGCACGCACAGCTCGCCGTAGCTCCCCAGCCCCGCGAGCAGCACCAGCCCCACCGCCTCGGGGATGGTCATGAAGTACCGGCGGCAGTCCGGGTGCGTCACCGTCACCGGCCCGCCCCGCTCGATCTGCTGCTTGAACAGCGGAACGACACTTCCCGCCGAGCCGAGCACGTTGCCGAACCGCACCGCCGTGAACTGCGTCTTCGAGGTCTTCGCCAGGTCGCGCACCACGTACTCGGCCACGCGCTTCGACGCGCCCATCACCGAGGTCGGGCGCACCGCCTTGTCGGTGGAGATGAGCACGAACTTCTCTACGCCGCAGGCGTCCGCCATCCGCGCCACGTTCCGCGTGCCGAAGACGTTGTTCTTCACCGCCTCCTCGGGCGCGTCCTCCATCAGCGGCACGTGCTTGTGCGCCGCGGCGTGGAACACGAAGTTGGGGCGGTGCTCCTCGCCCAGCCGCAGGATGCGCGCCGCATCGCGGATGTCGGCGATGAGCGCCTGGATGTCCATCTGCGGGTAGAGCTCGCGCAGGCGCCGCGCCAGGAAGTAGAGCTCGTTCTCGTTGATGTCCACCAGCACCAGCCGCTTGGGCCCGTGGCTGGCGATCTGCCGGGCGATCTCCGAGCCGATGGAGCCCGCGGCGCCCGTCACCATCACCACCTTGCCGCCCACCCGCGCGCGGATCTCCGTGGCATCGAAGGCGATCTGGTCGCGGGGGAGCAGGTCCTCGGGGGACACGTCGTGCAGCATCGCCGCGGTCACCCGCTCGTCCAGGTGCGTGAACGACGCCGGGATGATCTTGATGCTCAGCTTCAGGTCCGCGCAGAGCGACAGGATGGTCCGCACCCGCTCGCCGCCGAGCTTGGGGATGGCGATGAGCACGTTCGCGATCTTGTGGCGCTTCACCAGCGCGCCGAGCTGGTCGATGGAGCCGAGCACCGGCTTGCCGCCCAGGCTCATGCCGTGCTTGTGGGTGTCGTCGTCGACGAAGCCCACCACCAGGTAGTTGTGCTCCCACGAGCGCTCGAGGTCGCGCAGGAGCAGGTCGCCCGCACCGCCGGCACCGACGATGAGGGTGCGCTTGGTGTCCTGCCGCTGCGAGCGCGACCGGTCCGCGTACCAGCCGGTCGCCAGGCGCGGGAGGTAGCGGTACGTGGCCATCAGCGCGGTCGTGAAGAAGAACTCCAGCGCAATGACCGAACGGGGCGGGTGCAGCGACTGCATGAAGAAGTCCGCCCCGACGAAGCAGGCCGTGCCCAGGAGCGTCACGCCGCCCAGCCGCACCGCCTCGTGGAGCCCGGACATCCGGAACGACCACCGGTGCAGCCCCGTCACGGCGATGAGCACGATCCGGATGGCCACCAGCAGCGGGAGGGAGAGGAAGAACGTCTGCAGGTAGTTCGGCGGGATGTTGCGGAAATCGAACCGAAGCGCATAGCCCAGATACAGCGAGGCCACGGTGATCGCCGCATCGAGACCAAAGAGCACGATGTAGCGCACCGGCTGTGGACTGAGGCGCGCGAGTGCGCCGCCAAACTGGAAGATCATCGCCATCCACCCCACCGCGCTGTGTGAGTCCCAACCGCCACGGACTGCGATGTCTACGCCTCGTGCCATCTTGACTTCAAGGGTGCCGCACCGCCTTCCGGGCATTCATCGCCGCGGCCTTGATGGTCTCGATGACGTACGCCTGCTCCTCGGCGGGCATGCTGGTCGAGCTGGGGAGGCAAATCCCCCGTTCGTACAAGTCCTTGGACACCTCACCCCCGATGCACTCCGCGTCTGCATAGAGCGGCTGGAGGTGCATGGGCTTCCAGACGGGGCGTGACTCCACGTTCGCCGCGTCGAGGAGCTTGATCAGGTCGTCGCGCGAGATGCCCAGCTTGGCCTCATCGACTAGGAAGACGCTCAGCCAGTTGGTGTGGAGCCCATACGGGGCTTGCGGCATGAGCTCGAGCCCCGGGACCTCGGCGAAGGCGTCCCGGTAGGTGAAGGCGATCTCCCGGCGGCGGCGGACGCGCTCGTCGAGGACCAGGAGCTGGCCGCGGCCGATGCCCGCGAGGACGTTGGAGAGCCGGTAGTTGTAGCCCATCTCCGTGTGGTGGTACTCGACGCGCGGATCGCGGGCCTGCGTCGACCAGAACCGGGCCTTGTCCACCCACTCCTGCTTCTGGGCGACGAGCATGCCGCCACCCGTGGTGGTCATGATCTTGTTCCCGTTGAACGAGAACGCCCCGATGGTGCCCATCGAGCCCGAGGGCTTGCCCTTGTAGACCGTGCCCATCGACTCGGCTGCGTCCTCGATGACCGGCACGCCGTAGCGGCCGCAGACCTCGAGGATGGCGTCCATGTCCGCGGACTGGCCGTAGAGGTGGACCACCTCGACCGCCTTGGGGAGCCGGTTCTGGGCGGCGCGCGCCTTCAGGGCATCCGCGAGCCGCTGCGGGTCCATGTTCCAGGTCGCACGGTCGCTGTCGACGAGGACCGGCTTCGCACCCTGCCAGCGGATAGGGTTCACCGAGGCCACGAAGGTCAGCGTGGAGACGAAGACCTCGTCTCCCGGACCGACCCCGAGCAGACGCAGCGAGAGGTGGATGGCCGCGGTGCCGCTGCCGAGCGCGACCGCGGGCAGACCGATGCGCTTGGAGAACTCGGCCTCGAAGGCGTTGATGTTGGGGCCCACCGTGGAGAGCCAGTTCGAGACAAAGGCCTCGTGAACGAACCTCTCCTCTTCCCCGCCCATATGAGGAACGGACAGCAGAATGCGCTTCATTGGCAACCTTCCAAGAGTCTCAAGCCAGCCACATCCGACTCATGCAGGACGAAAGTGTTCAAGTCGAGACTCCTCCACTCAGCGACCGGCGCCCCCCGCTCACTGAAGCACCGAAACCCTCGCTCACCGAGCCAGTTGAATATCTTCTCCTGATCGGCCTGTATCTCCACCATCAACCTGGGACGACACGAATCAAGAGTACCCGCTAGGCCTTGCAACACCTCGAACTCGGCTCCCTCGACATCAATCTTCACAAAACTTGGTCTAAGATGTCGCGCCGAGACCACCTCATCGACAGGAACAACCTCCACCAACACTTCCTTCGGAGCCATCTTCACGAAGGCGCTTGCGCGGTTCGCCTCAAAGCCGCGAAAACCCCGAACTAGCGAGTTATTCTGGCCCGAAAGGTCTTCCACGAAGAATGGCCGAGTCTCGCGAACAGCCCCGGCGGCCTTCTCAATCAGGCATATATTTGGCCGCTCGGCCACATTTCTTCGCAAGTACTCCAGATTGTTGGCGCCCGGCTCGAACACAACCACAACGCCTTGCCGACCAACCAACGCAGAGAACAGCACAGAAAAGTAGCCGATACGTCCACCCACTTCGACAA
>CAZAIE010000403.1:0-6678 GCA_964485035.1 uncultured Myxococcaceae bacterium
CCCTCGAGCGGCTGGCCCAGACAGCGGTCGCGCGCCGGTTCGGCGCCGGCGAGCGGGTCCTTTCGGCCGGCGAGGCGCCGGAGCAGGTGCTGCTCTTCGACGAGGGAGTGCTGCGGGTCTTCCACGCCCAGGGCCCGGGCGTCGAGTTCACAGTGAAGCTCATCCGTGCGCCCTGCGCGGCGGGGCTGGTGGAAGTCATCACGGGCAACCCGTGGGCCGCGTCCATCGAGGCGCTGGCGCCGTGCTCGGGCGTGGGCCTGCTCGCCTCCGAGATCCGCGCGGCGCTCGACCGGGACCCGGTGCTGGCGCGGGCCGCGCTGAGCGACCTCGCGGGCCGCTTCGAGTCCACCATCCGCTCCAACCGGCACCTGGGCTTCGACGACTGCGAGACGCGGGTGTTGCGCGTGCTCCTCGAGTACGCCGACCACTTCGGGCGCCCGCTGCCGGTGGGCCTGGAGGTCCGCTTCGCGCTGTCCCGGGAGCGGCTCGCGCGCGAGGTGGGCGCGGCGCGGCGGAGCATCGACCGGGCGCTCGCGGACCTGAAGGAGGCGGGGCTGGTGGAGCTGTCGGCCAAGGGCTGGCTCGTGCTGCTCGCCCCCGACCAGGCGCGGGCCCGCGTGCAGAAGGCCTGAACCGTCCGCCAGTGGACGACCGGGAGCGGACGGCTGGTGGCGGGTCGCCCGGCACGATCGCCGCCGCTATCGTTGCACCCATGACCCCGCTCGAGACCGTCCTCGCAGGCCTGATGCAGCGCTACCGCGCCAACGTCCCCGAAGTGGACGCCATCACCCGCGCGCTGGTGGAGGAGGGCGCCATCGCCCACCCCACCGACATCGCCAACGACCACATCGCGTTCCGCACGCTGGGGGTAAGGCACCTGGGCATCGCCTCGCTGGAGAAGGTGTTCCTGCACCTGGGCTACCAGCGCCGCGACCGCTTCCACTTCGCCGCGAAGAAGCTGGACGCGTTCTGGTACGCGCCGCCCGAGCCGGTGCACCCGCGCATCTTCATCAGCGAGCTGCGCGTGGACGATCTCCCCGCGCCGACGCAGGCGCTCCTGCGCTCGTACACCGACGAGGTCCCAGCAGATCCGGTGGGGGCGCTGGACCTCGAGGACGCCGGAGCGATCGTCGAGTTCCTGCACCGCCCGCTGTGGCGCACGCCCACCTTCGCCGACTACCAGGCCCTGCTCGCCGAGAGCGAGTACGCCGCCTGGGTGCTCTTCAACCGCTACTACCTCAACCACTACACCGTGACGGTGCACGACCTGCCTGGGGGCTTCGACACCATCGCTGGCTTCAACGCCTTCCTCGAGCGCCGCGGCTTCCGGCTCAACGACTCGGGCGGGAAGATCAAGGTGAGCCGGGACGGCAAGCTGCTGCAGAGTTCCACCGTCGCCGCGATGGTCGACGCTCCGTTCGCCGACGGCGTCCACCGCATCTCCGGCTCTTACGTCGAGTTCGCCGAGCGCCGCCCGCTGGACGCCTGGGCCCACCTCCCCCGCGAGCAGCTGCGACGAGAGCACCGCCGCGAGGGCTTCGAGGCCGAGAACGCCGACCGGATCTTCGAGAGCACCTACACCTCCCAGACCCACCGATAGCGAGTGCCAGACCTCCAGAAAGCCCTGCGATCAAGGCCGGTTGGGAAGCGAGATCCAGCAACCCCCTGGAATCATTGAGAACACCCGACGAGGGCACAGAAGCGGCGCCCGCCGTCCCACTAAAAATCAATGATTTCAATAATTTGCAATCGTCCCAGGATACCCCTGCAGGCTCCTGGGAGGCCCGGGCAGGGCCACTTCGATCGTCAGGCCTATTGAAGCAAGCCTGACGGCTCAACTCGCGTCCTGGGGCTTCCTGGGGCCCCAGGGAGGCTCCAAGCCGGTGTTCGGGCCTCCGCAGACAGTCCGAAGCCCGGGATTCGGCCAGCTTGGAGCAGCCGGACCCACCGTGGCGCCACGCTTGTGCCGAGGTGCGAGGAAGGGGGAGACTCCCCGCCCCCATGCGCCTGCCCCAGACTCCACTCACCCCCGTCGCCGCTGCGCTCGCCGTGCTGTTGGCGACCCACCTCGCCGCGCAGGTCTGGTCCATCGGCTTCCCGCCGAACGGGTCGAGCTACGTCGCGCCGAACCCGATTCCCGGGATGGCCTCGGTGGGCGCCGACCTGCAGATCGTCCTGCGCGCAAGCCAGGCTTGGCGCGCGGGGGCCACGGACTTCGACCAGGTCCGGCGCACGGCCCAGGAGAAGGACACCTGGCACCGGATGTTCCCGTACCCGCCGCTGGTCTACCAGGCGCTGGCGCCGCTGAGCCTGCTCGAGGACCGCTCCGCCCTGCGGGTGTGGGGTCTCGGCTTCCTCTTCCTCTTCCCGCTGGTGCTCGGGCTCTACCTGCGCGCGGCGCACCCACGGCTCTCGGCGGTGCGGCCGGCGGCGCTGGCCGGCGCGGTCGCGACCTTCGCCCTCAGCGCGGCGATGCTGCTGCAGCTCGAACGCGGAAACTTCGACTGGCTCGTCGCCGTGTGCTGGCTCTCGGGCCTCGCACTGCTGGCCCGGGGGCGCGACCTGCCCGCCGGAGCGGCCGTCGGCCTCGCCGCGGCGCTCAAGCTCTACCCAGTGGTGCTGCTGCCGGTGCTGCTCGTGCAGCGGCGGTTCCGCGCGCTCGGAGCGGCCATCGGCACCGGGCTCGCGGTGCTGCTCGTGACCGGCCCGGGCAACAACCTGCAGTGGCTGCGGGCGCTGGGCGCGGAGCGCACCGACTGGCTCGAGGTCCGGGCCTGGCACACCACGGTGGCCAACCTGGTCGGCGCGCTCCACCCGTCCATCGCCCCCGGGACGGCCTCGAAGCTTGGGCTCGGGGTCTGGGCGCTGCTGCTCCTGGCGCTGGTCGCCGTCCTCTTCCTGCGCGCCCGCCGGAAGGACCCTGTGGACGCGGCCCACGCCGGGGTCCTCGCCGTGCCGCTGATGTACCTCGTCCCTGCGACTGCCGCGAGCTACACGCTCTTCTCCCTGCTCCCGCTGCTCTTCGTGGCCGCGGACGGCTGGGCCGACCGGCCACGGCTGCGCGGCGCGCTGCTCGCCGTCGGGGCACTGGTGGGCCTGTGCCAGGCGCCGCTGATGTCCTGGGCGCTGCTGAACCACGGCCCGATGTGGATGACTCCCACGGTGAGCGTCGCGGTGCTCGGCCTGGCCGTGCTCGGTCCGGTCCTCGCCTGGCGCCTCCCTGGCGCCGCCGAGGTCCGCCAGCAGACGTAGCCAGCTACCGGAGCTCCTTGGGCGGGCGCAGCTCGAGTCCGACGACGTAGTGCTCGAAGGACCGATCGCGAGTGGCCTCGGGGCGCACCACCTTGGTCCGGGCGAAGGCGGCCTTCACCTCGCGCAGGAACTGCTCGAAGTCGCCGCCCATGAAGACCTTGCAGACGAACGAACCACCCGGGACCAGCGTCTTCTGAGCGGTCCTCAGCGCCAGCGTCGCCAGCTCGAGCGAGCGCGCCTCGTCGGTGTCCTTGACCCCGCAGGTCTTGGGGGCCATGTCGCTGGTCACCAGGTGGAACCGGCCGGCGTGCAGCTCTCGAAGGCGCTCGGGGAAGTCTTCGGCGCGGATGTCCAGCACGGCCGTCTTCACCCAGGGCTTGCCGAACGACTGGATGGCCACCAGATCCACGCCGATGCACGCGCCCTTGGGGCCTATCTGGTCGGCCATCACCTGCAGCCAGCCCCCGGGGGCGGCGCCCAGGTCGAGCACCGCCATCCCCTTGCGGAAGAGGTGGAACCGCTCGGCGATCTCCTCGATCTTGAAGGCCGAGCGCGCGCGCAGGCCCTGCTTCTTGGCCTGGCGGTAGTAGAAGTCCTTGGGGTCGTAGGGCTTGGTGGACATGGCGCGCAAGAGAAGGCGCGCAGCCCCGCCCTGTCAACCGGAGTCCGCGGCCCCTCCCGGAAGAGGCGCCGCGTGCCGCTTGCCTTCCCTCCCCGTCCCGATCCACAAGTCGCCCATGCCGCTGCGCTCCCTCGCCCCTGCCCTGGCCCTGGCCCTGGCCCTCGCCTCCTGCGTGGGCGACCCCTCGGCGCACCTGGAGCGGGCCCGCCAGCTCACCTTCCAGCGCCAGCCCGCCGAGGCCCTGGCGCAGTACGAGGAGGTGCTCTCGCTGGTGTCCAAGAAGGACCCGCAGAAGGTGCGCGCGCTGATGGTCCCGGCGCTGAAGGGCGCGGGCGACCTCTGCTACCTGGAGCTGCGCCGCTACCCCCGGGCCATCGAGCACTACCGGGCGCTGGCGTCGCACTTCCCCGAGGCCCCCGAGACCGCCGACGCCCGCAGCGCGCTCAGCGAGATCTACCGGCGCCTGGGCGACCGTCGCTCCGCGGTGGCGGAGCTCACTGCGCTGGTGCAGAGCTTCCCCGACGGCCCGGAGAACGACCGCCACCAGTTCCAGGTCGTGCGCGACTACTTCGAGCTGGGCGACTACGACCAGGTGGTGCTGGAGGCGCGGGTGCTGCAGGACCGCTTCCCGCAGAGCCCCTTCGCCATCGAGGGGCAGATGCTGGTGGCCGAGGCGCTGTTCCTTCAGGGCCAGAAGCAGCGCGCCGTCGAGGCGTACGAGCGCCTCGCCCGGCGCTGGCCTGCGAGCGAGCTCGCCCCGCGGGCCCTCTACGAGCAGGCCAAGGTCCTCTCCGAGCAGGGCCA
This sequence comes from uncultured Myxococcaceae bacterium, assembly GCA_964485035.1. Lineage (GTDB taxonomy): Bacteria > Myxococcota > Myxococcia > Myxococcales > UBA5297 > CAZAIE01. The sequence continues at coordinate 4,679 of CAZAIE010000403.1, forward strand.
GGACGAGCGCGCGGTGGAGGTGCTGGCCGAGGCGCTCAAGACGCACCCCAACCCCAAGACCGTCCAGGCGGAGATCGCCCGACTGCGCAAGCGCCTCGCCATCCGGCGCGCCCCCAGCGAGCACCGCGACGCCTGGCCCGAGTTCCACGGCCTGCTCAACGACGCCCCCGTCCCGCCCTGACGGCCGCCGGCGCCTGCTATCCTCCCGCCCTTCGCTCTGCCGTCCCCACGAGAGGCCACGCATGGACCGCACCCAAAGCCAGAAGCTCTTCGAGAAGGCCCGCGCCCTCATGCCCGGCGGGGTGAACTCGCCCGTCCGCGCCTTCCGCGGCGTGGGCGGCGACCCGGTCTTCTTCAAGAGCGGCAGCGGCGCCTGGCTCACCGACGTGGACGGCAACCGCTACGTGGACTACGTGGGGTCGTGGGGGCCGCTCATCCTCGGCCACGCCCCCGCGGTGGTCACCGAGGCGGTCATCGCCGCGGCGCGCACCGGCACCAGCTTCGGCGCGCCCCACGAGCGGGAGATCGTGCTCGCCGAGCTCATCCGCGCGGTCGTGCCCTCGGTGGAGCGGGTGCGGCTGGTCTCCTCCGGCTCGGAGGCCACCACCGCGGCCATCCGCCTGGCCCGCGGCTTCACCGGCCGCGATCTGGTGGTGAAGTTCGAGGGCTGCTACCACGGCGCGGTCGACCCGTTGCTGGTGAAGGCCGGCAGCGGCGTCGAGACGCTCGGGCTGCCCGACTCGCCCGGCGTCCCCGCCGACCTCGCCCGGCTGACGCTCACGCTCCCCTACAACGACCTCGACCGCGCCCGCGACCTCTTCGCGCGCCACGGCGACCAGGTCGCCTGCGTCATCCTCGAGCCGGTGGTGGGGAACATGGGCGTGCTCCCGCCTCGCGAGGGCTACCTCCCGGGCATCCAGGAGCTGTGCCAGAGGCACGGCGCGCTCTTCGTCTGCGACGAGGTGATGACCGGCTTCCGCGTGGCCCGCGGGGGCGCCCAGGAGCTGTACGGCGTCCGCCCCGACCTCTCGACCTTCGGCAAGGTCATCGGCGGCGGGCTGCCGGTGGGCGCCTACGGCGGCCGCGCCGACGTGATGGCGAAGATCGCCCCGGAGGGCCCGGTCTACCAGGCGGGGACCCTGAGCGGGAACCCGCTGGCCACGGCCGCGGGCATCGCCATGCTCACCGAGCTTTCGCGGCCGGGGACCTACGAGCGGCTGGAGGACACCTCGGCGCGCCTTGCGCAGGGGCTGCGCGAGCGCCTCGCCTCGCACCGGCTGCCCGCGGTGGTGAACCGGGTGGGGAGCATGTTCACCCTCTTCTTCTGCCCCGAGCCGCCCTTCGACTACCCCTCGGCGAAGCGCGCGGACACTGCCCGCTTCGCCCGCTTCTTCCACGCCATGCTCGACCGCGGCGTCTACCTGCCCCCCTCGCAGTTCGAGGCGGGCTTCGTCTCCCTGGCCCACGGCGAGCCGGAGCTTGCGCACACGCTGGCGGCGGCCGACGCCGCGCTCTCGGCCTGACCGGGCAGCACACGAGGTCCTGGCCCACCGCGGGATTCGCGCCTAAGATGGCGCCGTTTTTTCAAAGTTCCTCCGCGACCACCACCGACTCCGCCATGCCCTCGGGCACCAGCCGCATCCAGACCGAACGCATCGTCGACGCGCTGGTCGCGCAGGGCCTGGCTGCGCTCCCCAACCTCGCCGAGGCGCGGCTCTGCCTGGACCAGCTGATGATGCTGGGCGGCGACCGGGCGGTCTTCGCCACGTGCCTGCTGACGCTGGAGCTGGCGCTGCTCAAGGACCCGCGGGCACGCGAGGCGCTGCCGCGCTACGTCGGCGTGCTGCTCGAGGCCTTCCACAACCCCAAGCTGGCCAACGTGCTGGTGGCCGGGAGCCCCGAGCTGGACCTGCGCTGGACCCGCATCCGCCCGGTGGTCGCCGACTTCGTGGCCGCACAGCAGGCCCAGGGCGTGGCCATCCCGCCCACCACCACCCCGC
>CAZAIE010000404.1:0-6661 GCA_964485035.1 uncultured Myxococcaceae bacterium
CCGGCCACGCAAAGGTCGCAATCGAGCACAATCGCAGGCCAAGCAGGAGCATTGGCTCCCACCCTGTCCGCCTCAAAGCTGGCGCCAATCTCCCCCCGCTCGACAAATGCCTCGGCCTGGGAAGCCCTGGAGGAGTAGCCAGGCGCACTCCCGGAGATCAGGGAGACGAGGAGCGCCGAGACGATGGCAACAGCCCTGAAGAGCATGGCGAATCCTACCGCGTGGGGTCCGGCTGGTCGTCGGCCTTCTCCTCGACGGGCTTCTTGTTTCCAGGGTGCGTCGCCTCGTGGACCTGCCTGAGCTTCTCGACCGACACGTGGGTGTAGATGGTCGTGGTGTCCACGCTCTCGTGACCGAGCAAGGTCTGGATCGCGCGCAGGTCCGCGCCGTTCTCCAGCATCCCCGTGGCCACGCAGTGCCGAAACAGATGACAGGCACCGCCTGCGATCCCGGCCGCCTTCACGTAGTTGCTCACGAGCTGCGACAGCTGGTCCGGCGTGATCGCCTTGCCGGTGACGGTCAGGAAGAGCGTCCCCTGATCCGGCTCGCCCACCAGCTCGGGGCGCACCTCGGTCAGGTACTTGTTGAGCCAGTCGAGGGCGCGCTGCGCCACGGGCACCACCCGGTCCTTCTTCCCCTTGCCCTGCCGGATCATCACCGTCATCCGCTCGGGGCTCACCGAGTAGATCGTCAGGGCGCACAACTCCGCCCTCCTCATCCCGCTGCTCCAGAGCAGCTCCAGCATCGCCCTGTCCCTGATGCCCAGGCTGCTCTTGGTGTTCGGCTGGTTGATCACGGTCTCCGCCTGGGAGGGCGTGAGGATCGTCGGCGGCAGCCGCTTCTCCCTCCTCGGCAGGTCGAGGTCCTGCGACGGGTTGGCTTCGAGGAAGCCGTGACGGGTCAAGTACCGGAAGAAGCTCCTGATGGACGCCAGGGCGTTGCACTGGGTCGCGTAGGCGAGCGGCTTGCCGTTCTCCTTGCGCCGGTAGAAGAGGTGCTTCTGGTACTGCTCGATCACCTGCTTCGTCACCTCGGTGGGCTGCTTGATCCCGCGCTCCTCCGTCCATTCCGCGAAGTGCCTCAGGGTCTTCTCGTAGCCCTCCACCGTTCGCTCCGTATGGTTCCGCACCCGCATCCACTCCAGGAAGCGCGCCATCATCGGGCGCATGTCCTTGGGGTCGTTCTTCCCGGTGAGGAGCGGGGGCTTCGAGCCCTTCTTCCCCTTGGGCATCAGCGTCCCTCCTCGGTGGCGGCCAGTAGAGCGTCGGCGATGTCCGTATGGCGGTTGTTCACCCGGAAATCGGGCTCCTTGTTCTCGATTTCCGCTTGGTTCTCGGCCGCGCCGCCAAAGCCGTCGCCGTTGCTGGGCTTCTCGGCGGTCTCGCCGATCCGACCACCCCCCGACTCCGGGCCGACCAGGGGCCGACCGACCCCCGACCTCACCTCGATTTGCCCCGACCGCTGCGCTTCGTACGGCTGGAGCTTCGAGGGGTCGATCAGCCCTGGCAGGTGGGGCTCCTGGCTCTCCGGGTTGCCGTCGAAGAGGACCTGGTACTCCGTGAACTGCCCCTTCCCACGATGCGCGACGAGCAGCTCCAGGTCCACCAGCCGCTTCAGGTGGATCTTGGTCTGGGTCTGCCCCCAGCCGATGGCCTCTCGCAGCTTCCGCTGGGTGAAGCGATAGTCCAGCCGCTCGATCCCATGCGACTTCACCAGCGAGTCGATGAGGGTGAGCAGCTTCCGAGTCTGCGGCGGAAGATCATCGAGGGCGCGACCGAGGACGCGATGGGCCAGGCGATTGGCGACGGCGATGTCGGCGGCGATCACCTCGACGTACTCCAGGCTCTCCTTGCCGCTGGTCACGGTCTTCACCGCTCGCTGGTGTTGCCGCAAGAGCGCCACGGCGCGGATGAGCCCCAGGTACTTGGTGAAGTCCCTGCGCAGTCGGGTGCGGCTGTCCGGGAAGGTCAGCAGGTGGGCAAACGGGTTGAGCACCTTCACCGGTCGCAGCAGCCGCTGCGCGTTCCAGTGCAGCGCCGTGATCCTCTCCCGCTCCCGCTGCCGCTGGAGCCCTTCCACCGTCTGGCTCACCTTCTGGGCCTCGTGAATGGCGTGCGTCTGCACGGAGGACTCGTCCGCGACCAGGACGACGCACCGGTTCACCAGCTCGGGGTCGAGGTCGGCAGCCGTGGTGCTGGTGAAGATGGAGACCGGCCCCTTCACCTCGTACTGCTCCGTCCTCAGCCGACCCGTCCCGCTCTCCTTGGCGGTCGTGGCGATGGACAGGGCACCCTCGGACTGGAGCAGCTTCAGCGCATAGCTCGCCTTCGAGCCACCTTCCTGCTCCGCCAGGGCGAGCACCTTGTGGGTGAGCGCATCGGGAGGCAGGTAGTAGAGCGACTGCGAGGTCATCGCCGAGAGCTGCACCCGATCCTCTGGCGGGACGAAGCCCAGCACCGCGTCCAACAGGGTCGTCTTTCCCGCTGCACTCGACGACTGCACGAGGATGGCGATGGGGCTCTCGTCCTTGCGGCTCACCGCCGCGAGGTACCCCACCAGCTTGTTGTCTGCTTCACCCACGAGTCCGCAGGTCTCGAAGTCCGCGAGGATCCGGTCGAGCAAGGCGGGATCGGTGAGGAAGGCCAGCGCCTCCTGCTTCTCAGCCTCGCTCATCGTGTACGAGGGCGGGGGCGGAGCCAGGGCCTGTCGGATCAGCTCCTCCTGCTGCTCCTCGCACTTCATCAGGACGCGCCCCACCTCTCGCTTGAGGAACTCCTCTTCCACTCCCAGCTCGATGGACGCCTGCTTCACGAAGGCGTGCCGCTGCCGCGCCAGGTACAGGTCGAGTGAATCGACATGGAAGGCCGCGCCCTCGTCCCGGGACACCAGCAGGTTCACCTTCAGCACGTTGCGCGACAGGTTCTTGGCCAGGCCCCGCACCCGATACCGCCGGTCCCCCTGCACGATCACCACCTCGTCACCATCGGAGTCGATGGCCGCAAGCGTGGGGACGCTGGGGTCATGCGCGGCTGGCGCGCTCTCTGGCCCGCTGCGACAAATTGACGCTTCTGGCTGCGCCGGCTGCGCCACCAGGCTCAGCGTCGGCGTGACCTTGGCCTCGGGGACCGTGAGCACCTCTGCCAGTTCCTTTCCCGGATCCTCCGAGTGACGGACGAGATCGCTGACGTCCTTGTCCATCGGCAGCAACGCCTTGCTGGCCTGGATACCCAGGGCTTCGAGCCTCACGGACAGCTGGTGGGCAGCGCTGAGGCCGGTGGGGTTGTTGCGGAAGGCGATCACCACCTGCTCGACGTGGCCTTGGAAGACGGCAGCCAGGAACTCATCGGTCGGACCATCGAGCCCGTGGATGGCGGTGACGTTCTGGAACCCGTGGCTCCAGCAGCTCAGGGCATCGATCAAGCTGGCGGTGACGATCACCGTCTTGCTGGTGATGGCCACGCGGTTGATGAGCCCCTGGCGCACTCCAGGGAGCCACAGGTGCTTGGGGATCTCCGGCCGGAGCCTGCTGCTCACCATCCGCCCATAGACCTGGACGATGTTCCCCGCCTCGTCGGTCAAGGGAATGGTCAACGCACCCCGGAAGATCTCGTGCCCGCTCTCCTTCAGGATCCCGACCTTCCGCAGCCGCTCACGGACGAGAGCGCCTGCACTCCGGTTCCCCATCGGGAGCTGCAGCCCAAGAGATCGATCACTGAAGCCCAGGGTGAACGCCTCGATGGCGTCCGCGCTGATGCGCCTCTTCGCCAGGTACTCCAGCACCGCAGGGTTCGCCTGCAGACTCGTCGAGTAGTGGTCGCAGACCGCCTTGAGGACCTGGGCGTCAGTGGAAGTCGGCTCGATGGGCAGCGCCAACGGCCTGGCCGTCGATCCTTTCGCGCCCCCCTCCCCCGGGGGTGTCTCCGAGCACGCGCTCTCCCTCTTCTTCCTCATGATCCGTTCCCCGCCTGCCTCGTGTGCTCGTCAGCTCCAACCGGCCTGTGACGACCAACCTGACGCACCCTCCTCACGCCTCTCCGGTCGGCATGTTGATGTGGAGTTCCTGCTGCGGCATGGGTCCGCGCTTTCGTTCCAGGAGGGCAGTGCGCAGCGCCTGCGTCAGCTGCACCACCACCTTCCCGACCGAGCCGCCGTGCTCCAAGTAGAGCTTCACGCCCAGGCCGACCAGCGCCCTCAGCAGCCGACGTGAGTGATCCTCGGTCGGGGCCACGTCGTGGAACTCCAGCGTCCCGATCACCGACGGCTCCAGCAGCGCCTCGATGTCCATTCGCGAGAAGTGCGGCCCCACGGTCTGCTCGGTCTGCTCGCTCATCGCTGGCCTCCAGTGATCCAAAAACAAGTGAATGAGAGTGGAAGAAACCGCCTCGCTAACCTGCTGAAACCTGGGCCTCCGCCGGACCCGAAATCGGCGGGGTATTCGATACGCCCTCCTTCACCAGCCGCTGGATCGTCGCGAGGCTGACCCCGACCTGCTGGGCCACCTCGCGGTAGCTCAGCCCCTGGGCTCGAAGCTGGAGCGCCTTCTCCCGGTCGAAGCCGACCTTGGGCCTGCCAAGCCGGACGTTCCTGCGGCGGGCTGCCGCCAACCCCGAGCGCACCCGCTCGATCAGCACCGCTCTCTCGAACTCGCTGAAGGCGCTGACCAGGTGCAGGAGCAGCTGGCCCTGCGGGGTCGTCGAGTCGAAGACCTCGGTGACGGACACGAAGGAGATGCCCAGCGCCGCCAGCTCGTCGAGGACGTTCACCATGTGCTTCAAGGATCGGAAGAGCCGGTCTGACCGATAGACCACCAGGACGTCGAAGCTCCTCTTCCTGGCCTGGGCCAGCATCGCGTCCAGCCCTGGCCTCTTGTCCTTGGAGCCAGACACTCCCTCGTCGCTGAAGGTCGCGGTGAGCTGCCAGCCTCGCCGCTCAACCAGATCCGCCGTCTCGTCCTCCTGGAGATCGAGGCACTGATCCGCCCGGCTCACTCGCAGGTACCGCGCCGCACGCACCTTCTTCATGAACGCCTCCTCCTCTTCATGAAGCCGCTCTCCCGCGCCACACGCCGCACCTCTTCCTCCCGCTCCTTGGTGGTCCACGGGGCCAGCACCCCGGCCACTTGCGTCAACGTCGTCGCCCGGTTGCGCTCACCCATGAGCTGGCCTGGATCCACCTCGTGACGCAGCGCTCGGCCAAGATCCCGGAGCCGCAGTTCCACCAGGACCAGCACCCCCACGGCCGCCGCATCGATCGATCGGTTCGGCTCCTGGTCCCCGTCGGCCACGTCCTGGACCACGCGGAGCGCCGCCTTGATCGCCTGCTCCAGGTCGCGGATTTCAGCTCCAAGATCCAGTCCCTGATCCATGGCAGACACCTCCGTCCCCGGTGTTGGCCGGCATCTCTCCTTGGCTTGCTGGAATGGACGGCACTCTACCGCTTCGGACGCGGATTGTCAAAGCCCAACATGCCGTAGTTACAGGGAAAACTCCAACTCCGATGAGATCCTGGCGGATCTGGAGTGGAAGACCTTGGGACGCTCAGGTCCTCGAGATCCAAGGCGATCATCACCTGGCAGTAGCTGTGCTCTGTGAGGTTGCGGTCTCCGCATGGTCGCCGGGTAACCCATACCTTTAGAGAACAAGGATCCAAGCCGCAGGTCCAGTCTAAGCCTGTCCATTTGGCAGTCTCTTGTTCAGAAAAGCCTCGTCATTACAGATAGATAGCCCATTCGGGGCGATTGACTGGTTTTGCGATATCAGTCATCATTAATTGCGCATTTGGTGAGGCACAAATGACCGTACTGAACGTCAATGAGGCTGCTGGGTACCTCCGCGTCACCCCCGGCACCATCCGTCGGTGGGTCGCTGCTGGCCTGCTCCCAGCCGTTCGGGTCGGACCTCGGATCGTGCGGATCAAGTTCACGGATTTGCTGGCGTTCCTCGAACAGTATCCGGTGCGGTGAGCGTCAACTCTGTCGCGACTCCACCACCATGTACACCACGCACACCCACCTGCCGGACGTGACCCGGCGAGCCCTTCTTCGGCGCGGCCGCATCAGGTTGGCTGTGCAGCAGACCGCCAAGACGGTACTCAAGGACTGGGTGTCGCCCGGCACCAATGAGCAATGGGGCGTCAACGACGAGTGGCTCGCACATGCCCTGGCTTTCAGCATCCAGACCATCCGCACCCCTCGCACCCGGCGCGGCCGGACAGTCCAGACGATCTCCCATCTCCTCGTGATGCCGGCCTGGGCGACCAAGGATGGAAGTAGCTTCTGCGGCGCTGTGACGGTGACGGTCTGGGCACTGGGGCCATCGTTGTCGCCGGACCCAGTCGTCGAGACAGTCCTGCCCGATGACCGGGTCGTCTACCTCCATAGCTTCCTCGATCGAATCGTCCAACGCCTCATCGTCGACACCCTGGGCCCGGTTCTCGACGCATGCATGTCCCCGCACAGCCACGCCTACCGGCCGGGCCGCAGTCGGTGGACTGCCCTTCTGGATCTTCGGACAGCAATCCGGTCTGGGTACCACCACGTGGCCTGCGCCGACATCAAGAGCTTCTTTCCTTCAACCTCGGTGAGCCTCGTCGAGGACATCCTCGCCATCGAGTGCCCCAGAGTTCGTTCGAGCCGCTTGAGAGCCCCGCGTAACCCCTGGTA
>CAZAIE010000405.1:0-4077 GCA_964485035.1 uncultured Myxococcaceae bacterium
CCTCCGCCCTCTCGCTCATCGCGCAGCTCCGCCAGGAACTCGAGGACGTGAAGCAGCTCAACGCGGCGATGGTGAAGGACCTCGACCAGACCCGCGCCGACCTCGGCCGCGCCGCCGAGGAGGCCCGCAACCGCACCGCCGAGGCGGCCCGCATGGCCACTGAGGTCGCCGAGCGCGCGCGCCTCATCGAGGAGCTGGGCAAGGAGATGTCCGCCCTCGAGGCCGAGCGCGACGACACCCTCATCGAGCTCCAGGGCGCCCGGGCGCTGGTGGGCACCGAGGCCACCCAGCGCAAGGACCTGGAGGAGAAGCTGGCCGCCCGCGAGGCCGAGCTGGCCGAGACCCTTACCGAGGAGGAGCGGCTGGCGGGCGAGCTGGAGGCCCGCAACGGCGAGCTGCGCCAGGCGCAGTCGGCGCTGGCGGCGGTCGTCGACGAGCGCGATCGGCTGGCGCGGCAGGTGGCCGAGCTGACCCGCGAGCGGGCCGACCTGCTCGACTCGCAGAAGGCCCTCGACGAGATCCACCGGGCCCTCGCCGACGCCCGGGCCCGCGTGACTCCCCGCGGCTGAGCCGGTCGCGCTACTCCCAGTCGGGCGCCGGTGCGGCCGCTCCGGCGTCGGTCTCGGCGGTGGAGAAGAACCGCTGCGCCGCTGCGCGCACCTCTGCCGGTTCGTCGAGCCGCGTGGCGGTCACCCGGAAGTGGGCCGCGCCCTTCAGGCCATGCGCGTACCAGAGCAGCGGGCGCCGGAAGCTGCGGACGCCGTTCAGTGGGTCGCCCACGTTCGCGAGGTGCGCGTCGAAGTGGCGCAGCACCATCTGCAGGCGCTCCTCGACCGTGGGCGGCGGTCCCCCCAGCAGCTCCCGGAACAGCCAGGGGTTTCCCAGCGCCGCCCGCCCGACCATCACCGCGTCGCAGCCGGTCTCGGCGACCATCCGCTCCGCATCTGCGCGGTGGTGCACGTCGCCGTTGCCGATCACGGGGATGGTCACCGCCCGCTTGACGGCGGCGATCATCGACCAGTCGGCGTGGCCCGAGTAGCCCTGCGCGCGGGTGCGGGCGTGGACGGCGACGGCGCAGGCGCCAGCCTGCTCCATCCGCTGGGCGAAGGCCGGGGCGTTGAGCGAGGCCGAGTCCCACCCCGAGCGGATCTTCACGGTCACCGGCAGGCCCGTCGCGTCGCGGACCCGGGAGACGATGGCCGCCGCTCGCTCCGGGTCGCACATGAGCGAGGCACCGGCGCCGCCGCGGGTCACCTTGGGCACTGGGCAGCCCATGTTCACGTCCAAGAGGTCCGCCCCGTGCTCCTGGGCGACGCGGGCGGCGTCGGCCATCCGTCCCGGGTCGCCGCCGAAGAGCTGCACGTAGAAGGGGCGCTCGCGCGGGTCGTGGCGCAGGTAGCGCAGCGAGCGCTCCTGTCGTCGCGAGAGGCCCTCGGAGCTGATGAGCTCGGTGGGCGCGAGGCCCGCGCCCAGCTCCAGCACGATGAGCCGGTAGGGCGCGTCGCTCACGCCAGCCATGGGCGCGAGCAGGGTGGAGTGGGGGAGGACGAACGAGCCGAGTTGCATGGACCTTCCGAGCGCGCGGGAGCCGCTCACTCCTTGCAGAAGCGCCGCCACTCCTCGGGGATGCGCACGCCCATCAGCTTCTGCGCGGCCTCGAAGCCGAGGATGGCGAAGGTGAAGTCGCCGTGAAAGCACTCGCCGTCGGCCTGGCTTATCGACGTGGCGATGCGCACCACCCGGGGGCCCTTCTTGGTCAGCCAGGCGCGGCACTCGGAGGCGACGCCGATGCGCACCGGGCGGCGCAGCCTGGCCTCGAAGTTGGTGGTGAAGCCGAACTTCCCGGTCTTGGCGATGACCGCCCAGCCCGCGCTCTCGTCGGCGACCGTGGCCACCAGCCCGCCGTGCATCACCCCCAGCGGGCCCTGGTGCTGCGGGCCGGGCGTGAAGCGGGTGACCACCTCCTCGCCCTCCTCCACGTAGCGCAGGCGGAAGCCGAAGGGGTGGCGCGGGCCGCAGCCGAAGCAGGGCTGGTCCTCGCCGAAGAGCGTGCCATCGAGCGGCTGGACGAGCGGGGCGGGGTGCAGGTGTCGGGTCATCGGGGAGCGAGCCTCAGCAGTGCATAGCCGTCGCGGGCGAGGACCCGGTGCACCGAGAGCCGCCGCCGCGCGGCGATGGGCAGCACCCAGTCGCGGGCCACCTTCTCCAGGCAGAGCAGCAGCCCCTGGCCTCCGGGCGCGAGGGCCTTGGCGAGCGCGACGAGCTCGGCCTCCGCGACGCGCTCTCCGGCGGAAGGAGAGAGCTCACCGGCGGCGAGGTCGAAGCGCTCCTCGGCGCCGAGGGCGTCGGGGAAGTGGGCCGCCTCGCGGACCTCGAGCAGCGACCCGGCGAGGTCCAGGCGCTCGGCGTTCGAACGGGTGAAGGTCGTCCCGAGCAGGTCGCGATCGACCGCGACCACCTGGGCCTTGGGCCAGCGCGTCCTCGCGGTGAGGGGCAGCGCGCCGTAGCCGGTCCTGAAGGTGAGCGCCCGCTTCGGCGCCGCTCGCGGGAGCACGTCCAGCAGCACCGGGAGCCCTGCCGCGAGCCGCCGCGGGTCGTCGCCTCCGAGGTCGAACGGGCGCTCGAGCTTCAGCCCCGAGACCTCCACCTCGTCGCGGCCGTAGAGTTCCTGGGGCGAGGGCAGCGCGAACGGCGCCGGAGAAGCAGCGGCGGAGAGCGCGTAGATCACGTGGCGCGGGCCGCGGCCGGTCTCCTGAAGCGGCCAGCCGCGCTCATCGCGCAGCGACTCGACCACCGGCCCGAGGTCGCGGATGACCACCACTCGCACCTCGCCGCCCGGCGCGAGCAGCGCGCGCCCCGCCTCGAGGAGGTGGGCGATGAAGGGCCGGCCGATGCGCGCGGGGACGTTGCACAGCACCCAGTCGTAGGGCCGCAGCGCCGGGTCGAGATCGCGGTAGCCGAGGCTGGGGTGGACCCGCACGTTCGCCAGCCCCGCCTCGCCCGCGTTGCGCGCGGACCAGGTGGTGACGAGCAGGTCCCGGTCCACCATCTCCACCAGGGCGTCCGGGTAGCGGGCCGCGACGGGGAGGCCCAGCGCGCCCCAGCCGCACCCCAGGTCCAGCACCCGTCGGGGCGAGGAGGCAGGCAGGTGCTCGAGCAGCAGGAGCGTCCCCTCGTCGACCCGCACCGTGGAGAAGACGTCGTGCGGGACCGCCAGCGGCAGGTGCACGCCCAGGGCGTCGACGGTGAGGCGGGTCTTGTACCAGGGGTCTGCGGGCGGCATGGGGCGCGGGAGGATACACGAAACCACCGCGGCGGCTACCCGGCCCGGGGCTCCACGATGGGGGCGTTCGCGGGAGGCACGCCCTCGGCCTCGAAGCGGGTCCGCAGGGTGAAGTCGGCGCCCAGCTCCAGCACCAGCGAGGCGCCCCGCGTCCGCCGCCACTGCGGCTCCACCATCACCGTCCCCAGGACCTCGCGCTCGATGCTGGTGGCGTCCACCGACTCGAAGAGCACCACCGGGATGGGCGCGGCGGCGAGCGGCAGGGACTCGAGCTCCAGGCGGCGCAGCGAGGGCACCGGGGCGTTGGTGGGGATGAGCTCGCGGGTGCCGCCGCCGGGGAGCATGGCGCTGATGGGCATGGGGGAGACGTCGGACAGCCCGGGGGTCACCCCGCGCGCGAGGTTGCGCCCGAGGATGGCCGCGCCGATGGCCACGCCCAGCTCCGGCTGCACGTCCTTCTCGGAGGAGAAGCGCTTGAAGTGGGTCATGCGGGCGCGCACCGCCGGCATGCGCGTCTGGCCGCCCACCAGCACCAGCTCGTCCACCTGCGCCGCGGTGAGCTTGGCCCGGGCGAGCACGTCGTCGCACGCCGACGCGGCGCGCTCGACCAGCGGCACCGAGAGCTCCTCGAAGCGCTCGCGGGTGAGCTCGCAGTCCAGGTCCACGAAGGCCCCGTCGCGCTGGGCGATGCAGGGGATGCGGACGCGGGTGGAGGGCGCGCTGGACAGCGCGATCTTCGCGGCCTCGGCGGCGAAGACGATGCGCTGGATGACCACGCGGTTCTCGCGCAGGTC
>CAZAIE010000405.1:4087-6660 GCA_964485035.1 uncultured Myxococcaceae bacterium
GGTCGATGCCGTGGCGGGTGTGGAAGTCAGCGAGCAGGTGCAGCGAGATGGCCGCGTCGAAGTTCGCCCCGCCCAGGAACGCGTCGCCTCCGGTCGCCAGGACCTTCACCTGCCGGTTCACGACCGACAGCAGCGTGGCGTCGAAGGTGCCGCCGCCGAAGTCGAAGACCAGCACCGTCTGCTCGGGCTGGCGCAGGTTCGCGTAGTACAGCGCGGCGGCGGTGGGCTCGTTCACCATCGCCCGGACCTTGAGGCCGGCGCGGGTGGCCGCCTTGCGCATCGCCGAGCGCTGGCGGAGCCCGGCATGCACCGGGACGGTGAGCACGCACTCCTTGAACGGCGCGCCCTGGAGGTGGGCTGCGAGCGTCGCCATCTGCTTGATGATCTGCTGGGCGACCTCGGTGAAGGGGATGGCGCGGTCGAACACCCGCGCGGCGCAGTCGCCCTCCGGCCCGGCGATGATCTCGTAGGCGAAGCGCTCGCGGTTGCGGGTGACGAACTCGGAGTGGAAGCGGCGTCCGAGGAAGCGCTTGCCCTCGAAGACGGTGTGGGTCGGGTCCTCGACGATCTGAGGGCGCGCGGCGTGGCCCACCACCACCTTGTCGGCGGAGTGGTACCAGACCACCGAGGGCAGCACGTAGCTGCGGTCGGTGCTCTTCACGAAGTGCAGCTTGCCCGCCGCGTCGAAGAAGGCCGCCGCGGTGTTCGTGGTCCCGAAGTCGATGCCGAGGATGGAGGGTGCAGCCATGTCCGGTCGGTCCGTGGGAGGGCCACGACTCTAGCAGCCGGGCCCCCAGCGTCCACCCGGAAACTCCGTCTCTGTCGGCCTCAGCCCGGCAGGAGTCGCGCGAAGCGGGGGTCCGCCCGCAGCGACGCGAGGTCCGGGTCGTCCCGCATCTCCGCAGCGAACGCGGGCGTGGCCCGAAGCGCCGTCTCGACGTGCCGCAGCGCGGCCTCGACGTCGCCGCAGAGGGCGTGGGCGCAGGCCAGCGTGTACTGCGCGCCGCCGTGGTCGGGGAGCTGCTCCACCGCCCGGTTCCCCGCGGCGATCGCCTCGGGGAGACGCCCCGCCTTCACCAGCGCGAGGCTGCGCTCGAACCAGCCCTCGCCGTCCTCCGGGGGCTCGGCCAGGAGCAGCTCCGCCGCCTCGCCGAAGCGCCCCAGCCGCTGCAGCATGGCGACGCGGTTGCGGCGGGCCGGCGCGGGGTCGTCCAGGTCCGCCTCGGCGGCGAGGAAGGCTGCGAGCGCGTCCTCGTTCTTCTCCTGCAGGGCGAGCGCGTGCCCCAGGTGGAAGCGGGCCTCGCCGAGAGACGGGGCGGCGCGGCAGGCGCGCGAGAGCACCTCGGCCGCGGCCGTCCCCTCGCCTCGCCCGACCAGCAGCCGCCCCACCGCGCAGAGCGCTTCGGGGAGCGCGGGCGCGAGCTGGAGCACGTGCTGCCAGGCGGCGAGCGCGGTGGGCTCGGGGCCGCCATCGACGGCGCGGGCCTTGCCCAGCGCGAGGCCCAAGGCATCGGCCGGGGCGGCGACCCCCGCCCAGGCGGCGAGCCCCTCGCGCCGGGTGGGCAGTCCGCGCTCGCCGAGGAGGGTGAGCACGTTCCCCAGGCTGAAGAGGGCGGTGTTGGCCACCAGCGCCGCGACCAGGCCTCGCTGCGCGTCCCCGCTCGGGGCCGGGCCGGCGCGGTCGGGGCCGAAGGCGTCGGCCAGCGCGGCCTCGAGCAGCCCCACGGCGTCGAAGCCCCAGGCGGAGGCGAGCCGGGAGTGCAGCGTGGGCCGGACCCTGGCGAGGAGCTCGGGGCCGCCCCGGGAGACCACCGCCGCGACCTCGCCGAGCAGTCCGTCGGGCTGCCAGGGCAGGCGCCGGTAGGGGCGGTCGAGGTCGCCGGGCGCCTCCAGCACCGCGACCAGCGGATCGCGCGCCTGGACCGGCGCTTGGGCGCCCTCGCGGCGCACGAGCATCAGCGCGGCCACCAGCAGCACCAACGGGCTGTCGTCGCCCTCCAGCGCGAGCAGCGCGGCGCTCTGTCCCGGGGCGAGGTGCTGGCCGAGGGCGAAGGCCAGGGTGGCGCGCACGCCCTCGTCGGCCTCGAGGCCGTGCAGCCGCTGCTCCAGCGCGGCGCGGCGCGGCGCGGCGTCGGGCCTCCCGGCGAGGCTGGCCAGGAACCAGGCGGCGGCGGCGCGGGTGCGGGGCGTGCCCTCCACCAGCAGCCGGAGCGCGGCGGGCGCCGCGGCGCAGGCCCGGTCTTCGATGTCGCGCAGCAGGTCCAGGTACCCGCGCTCGCCGGGAGCGCCGGAGGGCACGAAGGCCTGGCCCCATGCGGTTCCGGAGGCGCTGTAGGGCCCCGCCGCTGGGGAGAAGAAGCCGGCGACGCAGCCGGTGAGCAGGCCCAGCAGCCGGGCCGGGTCGCGCGGCCAGGGGCGGTCCAAGAGCCGCACCAGCTCGGTGACCACGTGGGCCGTGGCCGGGAAGCGGGTGCCCTGGTGCCAGACCGAGTCCCAGAGCGCCGAGAACCCGGCGGCGCGGGTCTCGGCGTCCGGCGAGGCGAGGGCCTGCAGCCGCTGGGGAACGTCGGTGG
>CAZAIE010000406.1:0-6655 GCA_964485035.1 uncultured Myxococcaceae bacterium
CGAAGGACATGCCGCCAAGGATACCCGCGCGGCGGTCGGGAGGGAGGGAGCCGGGGGATTCATCCCCCGGCGGAACGCTCGGGTGACTCACTCACGCGGCGCCAGTCTGCACCAGCAAGCGCAACCGCTCCTCCGCGGCCAGCACGTCGGAGGCTTGCAGCGCGAAGCCGCGTCGGGGGCGCCCCTCGCTCCATGCCAGCTCGCGCCAGAGCGCCAGGACCGGCTGGCCCTGTCCGCGGAAGGCCGTCCGGCGCTCCAGCTCGCGCACGTAGCTGAGGAGGGCGAGGTCGCGCCGGGCCACGCCGCGCACGAGCGTCGAGAGCTCGGTCCGCAGCAGCGGGACGCCCGCCTCCACGGCGAGCGCCTCCAGGCAGTCCAGCTTCACCTGCTCGGCCACCGCGCGGTCCTGCGCAGAGGGATCGCGCAGGGCCAGCATCGAGGCTGCCTCCAGGCGGGAGCAGAACTCGCAGTCGCAGCCGCAGGTGCTGACCCGACGCAGGCGGCGCGGCGCCGCCGTGAACGAGGTGAGCAGGTACGAGGCGAACAGGTGCGCGAAGGGCTCCAGGTCGGCGCGATCGGGACGGGCACCTGCAGGCAGGCTCGCCCAGTTCCGCTCGACCCAGTCGCGGGCGGCCTCGGGAGCGAGGAGCGGGCCGTGCGCCCGCCCAGAGGGGAGGGCGCCGCGGCGGGACTGCTCCGCGACCCAGTGCAGGAGCGCGTAGCTGCGGGCGTGCAGATCGAGCAGCCACTCCAGGCGGGCGCGGTCGAACATGGGCGACTCCGGTCGTGTGTGGAGACCTGCGGACCGTCCAGCCCGCGCCAGCGGGCTTGGCCCGGACTCGGTCCATCCCAGATAGAGCCGGGGGATTCATCCCCCGGCGCCCGCGGCGACGAGATCGCGAAGACGTCTTGGAGTGAACGGGATTCGAACCCGGACCCGGCGGTCGCCCGCGGGGCCCTCCGCCATGTAGTCCTCGCAGCATTCGCCGCGGACCCAACGTGGCCGTCTGGGAGGATTCGAACCTCCACCTCCGGAGCGAATGTAGTCCTCGAAGCATTCGGCCAGGCCGACGAGGGACTCGAAGACATTCCGGCGCTCACCAACTGAGCCACAGACGACGTGCGACAGGCTGTCCGGGGGGATTCGAACCCCCGACCTCCGGATCCCATGTAGTCCTCGAGGCATTCGGCAGGGCCGACGAGGGGATTCGAAGACATTCCGGCGCTCTGACCAGACTGAGCTACGGGCAGCTTTCCCAAATGAATGGATTGATCAAACGACTGCGTATTGCACCCAGGAGGATTCGAACCTCCATACCCGCCTTTGGAGGGATGTAGTCCCTACAGCATTCGGTTGCCCGACGAGGGTCGTAGAGACGTATTACGGTGCTCTGCCGTTAAGCTATGGGTGCATTGACGCGGACGACGAAGAAAGACATTTCCGAGACGTTCATTTGGAGGATGTAGTCCCGGAGGGCATTCGTCCGCTTGCTGCTCACTGCATCGAAGAGGCCGGGCGACAAGGGAACTCCAGCGAGACGGACATACCCAAGATGTAGTCCCGCACGCATTCGCTTCGGCATTCGACGAGGTCGACGAGGATTTGTCGAGACGTTCATTTGGTAGATGTAGTCCCGACGGCATTCGACCTCTTGTTTCGTATTCCTCCTTCAATCAATTCCGGATTTCCATCCCTGGCCGGGCGCGGTGGCCCGGCCAGGGGTCGCTCTACAGCTTCGTCTTCTCGATCACGTCCACCCAGTGGGCGGCGTCCAGCCCGCCCTGGGCGAAGGTGGCGACGAGCTCGAACACGTGGTCCGAGAAGCCGCCGACGTTGAGCACGTCCACGCGCTCCTGCGCCTGCGTGGTGCCGTACGGCTGGATGTCGATGCAGACGAGCTTCGCGCGCGGGTTGCGCTGCTTGTACGCGTTCCACTCCGCCATCGTCGCGGTGCCACGGCCGGCACGCGCGTCCACCCAGCTCTCGTTGTCCGAGACGAAGACCACCAGGTCACCCTTCGCCTTCTGCTGGTTCAGCAGCGCCAGCGGCGCGCTGCAGCTCGTCCCGCCGCCGCCGATGCCGGCCAGCTTCTTGGCGTTGGTCATCACGCTGTCGCGGCCGGTCAGCTTCACCGGGACCACGCGGTGCTCGAACGGCAGCACCTCGGCCTGCGGGTTCTTGCGCAGCATCGCCGCCGCCATCAGCGCCGCGACGTCGATGCAGCGGACGGCGGTGGTCGCGCCGGCGCGGTGGCCGGTGACCGGCGAGTGCATCGAGCCCGAGACGTCCGGGCAGACGTAGACCTTGCCGGAAACCTCCGGGACGTTGGCGATCGCGAGCTCCATCGCGTCGTGCAGCGCCTCGCGGACCTCCTGCGGGACGTCGTTGCCGCTCGCCGTGTAGGCCGAGAGCAGCTGGTACGGGAAGACCTTGGCCTTCTTCACCAGCCCGGCGTCATGCAGCCGCTCCGCGACCACGCGCACCATCTTCTGGTCCTGGAAGACCCCGTGCCGCGCGAACGTGTTGAGGTTCATGCGGGTCATCTGCCACGGCGCCTTCTTGGCGATGGCGGTCCACTGCTCGCGGCCCAGCTCCAGCGCGGTCAGCAGCTGGAAGGGGACGTCGGGGACGTCCTTGGTGCGGCCGGCCTTGTAGTCCTCGAACGCGCGGACCAGCTCCGGCAGCGCGGACGCATCGTGGCTCTTGCCGAGCAGCCAGCCGTAGAAGGCCTGGCGCGACGGCGAACCCGGCTTCGGGTGCACCATCTTCACGATGTCCGCCAGCGAGGGCGCGTTGCCCACCGAGTCGCGCAGCAGCTGCTCGTCGGTGCGCGCGGCCAGCCACTCGCGGACCAGGCGCTTGGGGCGGGTGCCGAGCGACTTGCGCGCGACCTGGCCGGAGCGCAGGACCTGCACGAAGTTGCGCAGCATCTTCCCGTTGTCCACGACGCGCGGGAACGCCTTCACCATCAGCTCCGCGTCGAGGACGGACAGCGCCGCCACCAGCACCGCGGGCATGTCCTTCATGAAGCCCTGCTCGCGGCAGAAGACGGCGGTCTTGGCGACGAAGGCCGGGTCCACCTGGCCTGCCAGCTCGAGGACCTTCGCGAGCTGCTCGTCGGCGCCGGCGTAGAAGGTGTTGTTCAGGCAGCCCGTCGCCGCGTACTGCGCGAGCGCGTGCTTGGGGGTGAACGCGTAGGCGCGGCCACCCTCGTGGTTCAGCGCGTCGGTCTTCGGCGCGAGCTTGCCAGCGATGGTCTGGAACAGGCTCTTGTTGGCCATGACAGCCTCCCTTGCGTCTCCGCGCTCGACTGCGCGGCGGACGTGTGGGGGCTAGAGCAGGCGGTGTGCCAGGCGCTTGGACGCGACGCCCGGTCGGCCAAGTGCCTGGAATCACGAGGGGCGGCTGGTTGGGTGTCGCGGCCGGAGTATCCGGCTGGATTAGATGGCCTATCCGTTGGGATAGGGCCTCTTAGCCGCCCAGCAGCTCGTCGGGGCGCAGGCTGCGCCAGTCACGCGTGCCCAGTCCCTGCTGCTCGGTCGTGGCCAGGAACGCGGGCAACGCGTCGCGGGCCATGCCCACCTGCTCGGCGGCCCAGGCGTCGAGCGCCACCGGGTCGGTGCCGGCGGCGAGCGCGTGCAGGCGCTTCACGTCGTCGAGGCTGCCGCCCTCGGGGCTGTTGGAGAGGAGGATGCGCGAGGCGTCGACCACGGTGAGGGTGGGGCGCATCAGCGCCGCCAGCTCGGCGATGGAGCTCTGCAGGTCGTTGTGGAACTTCATGCGCAAGAGGTTGGTGATGCCGATCCAGTTCTTCATCCCGCACGAGTAGCCGATGAGCGGGTGGTACTTGGCGACCGGCACGTTGATGATCTTCGTGGCCTGGACGAACGGCTCCAGCACGTCCCAGACGCCCAGGCGCGGGGAGATGACCACCTTCACCAGTCGGCTCTCCTCGGGGATGACCACCTCGGCGCCCGCGGCCTGCGCTGCGGCGAGGATGCCGCTGCGCTCGAAGGCGACGCGCGACCGGCGCACGGGGCAGTCGGTGACGATGACCCGCTTGGCGCCCGCGTCACGGCACGCCTGCACCAGCGCCGTGATGATGACCGGGTGGGTGTTCGCGCCCTGGGCCGGCGTGCGCTCCCAGCCGATGTTGGGCTTGATGACCACCGTGTCCTGCGCGTTGACGAAGCGCTTCATCCCGCCCAGGCGCTCGAGCACGGCGCGCGCGTTGGCGGCCGGGTCCATGCCCCGGGCGATGACCATCTTCGGGGTCGTGGACGGGACGTCGACGCGGTGGTCCGGGATGACCGACTCGCCGCTGCGGCCGAAGCGCAGGAACTGGTCGTAGCCCAGGCCCGCGGCCGCGGCGCCGACGAGGCCACCCCCGGCGATGAGCAGGCGGCGGCGCGTGAAGAGGCGGCGGCGGGGCTTCTCGGGAGTGTCCTGGGACATGGGCAGAGCCTACCAACCTGGAGGCGGAGCCTCGCATTCCAGGTGGGGTGGCCTCCAAAGTGGAGCCCACCGGGGAACCTCGTTCGAGAGACGTCGGGGCCTGACATGTCCTTCGTGGTCGAGGTCGGTGCTGCGCGCTACGAGTTGGTCCTCCCGTGGTTGGGGTGGGCGATGGCGCTCGCCGTGGCCTCCGTGGGCGGTTCGGTCCTGGCGCTCGTGCGCCGCACGGTCGTCGAGCGGGTGGTGGCCGCGTCGCTCGCAGCGCCGGCTGCGCTCGTCCTCGGAGGGTGGGCGGTCGGGAACTCCCATCGCGAGAGCCTGGGCAGGCACTTCGTGGGCGCCTTCGGCTGGCTGCGGCTGGTGATGGCGCTCGCAGCGGCGGCTGGCGCGGCCGCGCTGGTGCTCCTGGGTGCTGCGATCCGGGCGCGCAGCTGGCGCTCCGGCGCCATCGGCGTCGCGGTCCTGCTGCTCGCCGGAGGCTCCGCTGCGCTGACGCTCCCGTTCCGCCTTGCGTTTCGGCCGGGAGAGACGCTCCCGGTCCTGGCGCCTGTCGGGACCTGGGACGGGCACGTCGGCCTGGCTCAACGGCTCGAGGCGCAGCTCGTCTACCGGGGGCGCTCCGAGCGACCGTTCCAGCGTGTCAGGGGCCAGCCCTGGACCTGCACCCAGTGCGCCTTCGACGTGGACCCGCGGTCGCCCGGCGTCCTCCACTTCGTCGCGCGGGCAGCCTGTGGACCGCTCTCGGTCGAGCAGCCGCTGGCCTTCCGTGCAGTCGAGGAGCGCGGGAGCCCGCTGATGGATCTCCGCGAGGGGAATCGCTGGACGTACCGGAGACGCAGCCACGGCGGGACCGAGCCGGGCGGCTGGCTGATAGCCGCAGCGACGCGCTCGATGGACTACCTGGTGCCGAGACAGCAGCGCACCTGGATGGGAAGGGAGACGCTCACGCTCCGCGTCGCCGGGACGGTGGTGCACGACAGGCGGCGCTGGCGGCAGCTGATCCTCGAGGGGGCCGGAGCGCCGAAGCAGCTCGAGGTGTCTCAAGAGGACGGCGAGAGCTGGGTGATCGTTTGGCGCCAGCGCAGGCCGCTGTTCCAGCGCGCCGGCCCGACCCTGGGAGGCGTGCTGCGCTGCTCGTCGCCCGTGCTCCCGTTCACGACGTGCACCGACGGCACGGTCCCGGGTTTTGCGCTCGTGGGGCCGTCCGGAGGCGGACGCAAGAGCGACGTGGGGGGCGGGCTGCTCGGCGTGTTCCTCGGCGTCGTCACCGCGGGAGCCATCGCCGGCGGCGGGGGCGGGGTGCAGGACTGGTGTCTCGAGAGCAGTGACGCGGCTGAGGACCTGGGTCCAGTCCGGGCTGGGGTGCCTGGCTGGGATCGCGAGTGGCTCTGCCCGTTGGATCCTTGAGTTCGTCGCTCGTCGGATTCGCGCCGAACCGAACGTGCATCCGACGGACGACCTTCTTGGTCATGCTGGCCTCCCGGCGCTCACCTTCCCCTGGTTGCGCTAACTTCCTCCGTCCCATGCTCCCCTTCCTGAAGGCCCTCGAGACCGCCGCGACGCGCCCCGCCGAGTCGCTTCCCTCTCTGCTCTCCCGCTGGCGCGAGAGCCACGACGCCCGCCTCGCTGAGCTCCTCGACCGCATTGGCGCGGCCGCCGGCGCCGGTCGGCCGCCCGTGGAGCAGCTCGGCAAGACGCCGAAGGCGAGGAACGAGGCCTGGATGGCGCTGGCGCAGTCCGCCGACCCTGCGGACCTGGAGCGGTTGTTGGCGTACCTGCCCCAGGGAAACTCGAAGCTGGCCCAGGCGCGCCTGCAGGCGCTCGGGGCCTGGCTCGACGACCCGCGGCTCGCGCGGGCGCTGGCCGAGCTGGTCGCCAAGCCGCCGTTCCAGGGGCAGTCCACGCGGCCGTTCTGGAAGGTTGCCTTCGATCGCCTGGGTTCGATCGGTGATCCCCGGACGACCGCTCGGCTCACACCGCTGGTGGGCACGTTCTTCGCGCTGTTCGGCACCCAGGGCATCGCCGACACCTTCGAGGCGGGAGTGAAGCGGGTGCTCGCCGCGGTGGCGGCACACCGGCCCGAGCGCCCGCTGGACGCGGCGGAGGCCGAGGCGGTCGGTCGGGCTCTGGCGGTGGAGCCGGCCGCGCGGCCAGCCCCCAAGGGCGGGGACGCCGAGCCTGCCCTGCTCAAGGCGATCT
>CAZAIE010000407.1:0-6654 GCA_964485035.1 uncultured Myxococcaceae bacterium
GGGACGCAGAGCACCGCCCGCGTCGTCAGCCCCACCTGCTTCGCGATGCGCGGCGCGTAGGCCGGGTGCTTCGCCGCGTCGTTCGTGAGGATCGGCTCGCCGGTCTGCGCCACCCGACCCGCGATGCCCTCGCCCGGCGCCAGCCGGAACCGCTTCACCTGCTCGGCCTTCGGGCCCTGCGTGCTCTTGAAGAGGATGGCTCCTGCGTCCTCCTCGACCGTGAAGAGCGACCCGGCCTCGACGCCCAGCACCGCGATGGCCTTGGCGAGCACCGCGTCCATCAGCTCCTCGATGCCCGAGGCCGCGCTGATGCGCTGCTCGATGTCGAAGAGCAGGTCCAGCTCGGAGACCGACTCCGCGAGCGCCTCCTTCGAGCGCAGCGCGTCCTGGTAGAGCCGCGCGTTCTCGATGGCCGCCCCCGCCTGCGCGGAGATGGCCTCGAGGAGCGCCAGGTCCTCGGAGGTGAACTCGCCCTCCTTGCGGTTCAGCGCCTGGATCGCCCCGACCACCGCTCCCTCGCGGTCGTGCAGCGGCGCGACCACCATCGACCGCGTCTTGAAACCGGTGACCCGGTCCACCATGCGGTTGAAGCGCTCGTCGCCGGCGGCGTCGTTGATGAGCACCGGCTCGCCGTGGCTGCAGACCCAGCCGGCGATGCCGCTGCCCATGGGCAGGCGGATCTCCGTGAGCCCCTCGCCCTGGACCACCTTCGACCAGATCTCCTCGTGCTCGCGGTCGATGAGGAACAGCGTCGAGCGCTCGGCGCGCAGCGCCTGGGTCGCGTGGTCGATGACCAGCCGCAGGATCTCGTCGAGGTCGAGCGTCGAGCCGATGGCGCGGCCGATGGCGAGGACGCTGGCGAAGCGCTCCTGCTGCCGGGCGAGCGAGGAGGCCAGCGCCGCCAGGTCGTTGACCGGGCTGTAGGCATTGAAGGTTCCGGAGGTTCGTCCCATGGCCAGGAAGTATCGGGCCGAAGCGCCAGCCGCTCCAGTACCTGCCTTCCGGGAGCCCCGGAAATGGCCTGGAAACGGTCCCCAAACGGCGGCTCACATCGATTGACTTCGAAGAGTGCCCCGCTATGCTTCGGCCCACGTTGAAGCCAGCAAGCCGATGCAGCCATCGGCGATGCCCCAGGATAACCGGTCAACCTGGGCGCGGGTCACCCCGCATCGGTTTCCCAAACTGAACGTACGCGCACTCGTCACTGGTGACTGGTGCGCGCAAGGGAAGCCAGACGTGCCGGGAACAGGCGTCGAGACACGCTCGCCAGGTGCTCGGGTCGCAGCCGCTGCGGCCGGGGCCAGCGCGCCGTTTGCTTCCCGACACGCCGTCCGCCCGCTTGGGCTCCACTGCGCCCAGCCGGTGCCTCCCGATGGCATCATCCGTAGGCCCGCAGGAACACCCCGTCCCTAGTTGGAGTTCGTCCCAGAAGTCGCCGAAGTCGAACTGAGAGGAAACCCAATGGTCCCGTCCTACCATCGCCCGGCCACCGTGGCCGAGGCCCTTCAGTTGAAGGCCAAGCTCGGCTCCGGAGCCGCGTTTCTCGCCGGGGGCACCGAGGTCAACAACCTCCACTCCCCACGCCCCGCAGCGCTCATCGACCTAGCCGGGCTCGGCCTGGACAAGATCGAGATTGCAGCCGCGGGCGTCCACCTCGGCGCGGCCGTCACCTTCCAGCAGATCATCGAGCACCGTGACCTGCCCGCCTTCCTCAAGGCCGCCGCGGGCCAGATGACCAACCGCAACATCCGCAACCGCGCGACGGTGGGCGGCCAGCTCGCCACCAACCGGTCCTGCGCCGACCTCATCCCCGCGCTGCTCGCGGCCGAAGCACAGGTGACGCTCTCCGACCGCGAGCTGCCGCTCGAGCAGTACCTCGCGGGCACGCCGGGCCTCATCCTCTCGGTCTTCGTCCCCGCCTCCGCGCGCAGCTTCGGGCTGCAGAACCAGACCCGGACGGCCGCGGACATCTCGGTCATCACCGCCGCGGCGTCGTTCACGCTCGACGGCGGGCGGCTCCAGAAGCCCATCCTCGCGGTGGGCGGCGTGGCCCCGCACGTGGTCCGGCTGCACCAGGTGGAGAAGGCGCTCGAGGGCCAGGCGCTGCCGGCCCAGGCCCAGCTCGAGGCGCTCATCGCCGCCGCCGTGAACCCCATCGACGACCTCCGCGGCTCCGCCGCCTTCAAGCGTCACCTCGCTTCCGTGCTCGGCGAGCGCGCCCTGCGCGCCGCCCTCCGCCCCGCCTCCGGCAAGGGAGTCCTCTAATGACCATCTCGATCAAGCTGAACGGCGCTCCCCGCGTGCTCACCGCCGAGCCCGGCGAGCGGCTCACCGACGTCCTGCGCCGCGAGGGCCTGCACTCGCCCCGCAACGGCTGCGACGGCGAGGGCACCTGCGGCGCCTGCGCGGTGCTCGTCGACGGCCGCCTGATGAACACCTGCCTCATGGTCGCCGGGCAGATCGAGGGAAAGGACGTCCGCACCGTCGAGGGGCTGGCCCGCCCCCGCGAGCTGACCAGCCTCCAAAAGGCCTTCGTGGACGCCGGGGTCGTCCAGTGCGGCTACTGCACCGGCGCCATGCTCATGGCCATCGCCGAGCTCCTGGAGAAGGTCGAGCAGCCGACCAAGGAGCAGGTGAAGGACGCGCTCTCGGGCACCTTCTGCCGCTGCACCGGCTACGAGCAGATCTTCGGGGCCGTGCAGCTCGCCATCGCCCGCAAGAAGGACCCGGCGACGCCCTTCGAGGAGCCGAAGTACGAGGCCCCCACCTTCCGCCCCGGGATGCGCTTCGTGGGCAAGGCCGCCGGCAAGGTCGACGGCTACCTGCTCGCGCGCGGCGCGCCCGGCTTCGTCGAGGACCGCGTCCGCCCCGGCCACTGCCACCTGAAGGTGCTGCCCAGCCCGCACGCCCATGCGTACATCAAGCGCCTGGACACCTCGAAGGCCGAGGCGCTGCCGGGCGTGGTGCACGTCATCACCTACAAGAACTGCCCGGACGTCTGGTACAACCCCGCGGGCCAGGGCTTCCCCGAGCCGTCGCCGTACGACCGGCGGATGTTCGACCAGAAGCTGCGCCACGTCGGTGACCGCGTCGCCGGCGTCATCGCCGAGACCGCGGAGATCGCCGACGCCGCCCTCAAGCTCATCGAGGTCGAGTACGAGGTGCTGCCCGCGGTCTTCACCATCGACGACGCGAAGCGGCCCGGCGCGCCCGTCGTGCACAACGCCAAGGTCGAGTACGTGGTGGGGGCCCCGGAGAACCTGGAGGCCTACAACCAGGGCGTCGACCCGCGCGAAGGCAAGATCGTCTACCAGTTCCCGATCCACGCGGACCCGCACAAGAACCTCGCGGCCTCGGTCCACGGCGGCATCGGCGACGTGGAGAAGGGCTTCAAGGAGGCGGAGGTCATCCACGAGGGCGTGTACGAGTCGGCGCAGGTGCAGTGCACCCCCGTCGAGCCGCACATCTGCTACGCGCGGATGGAGGGCGACCGCCTGGTCCTGCACGCCTCGACGCAGGTGCCCTGGCACGTGCGCCGCATCGTCTCGCGCATCCTGGGCGTCAAGGAGACGCGGCTCCGGGTGATCAAGGAGCGCGTGGGCGGCGGCTTCGGCTCCAAGCAGGACATGGTGCTCGAGGAGGTCGCGGCGTGGGCCACCTGGGTCACCGGCCGCGACGTGCTCTACCGCTACTCGCGCGAGGACGTGTTCAACAACTCCCGCACCCGCCACGTGATGAAAGTGCGGGTGAAGCTGGGCGCGAAGAGGGACGGCAAGCTCACCGCGGTGCAGATGGACCTGGAGGCCAACACCGGCCCCTACGGCTCGCACTGCCTCACCGTCCCCATGAACGCGTGCTCGAAGTCGCTGCCGCTGTTCCTGTGCGACAACGTCCACTTCGACGTGCACACCTACTACTCGAACATCGCCCCCACCGGCGCCTACCAGGGCTACGGCGCGCCCAAGGGCTCGTTCGCGCTGCAGCTCTGCGCCGCGGAGCTAGCCGAGAAGTTGGGGATGGACCCGCTGGACTTCATCGAGAAGAACCGCGTCCGCGAGGGCGCGATGCTCGAGATCCTGCGGTGCCTCGGCGAGGGCCGTGAGGGCACCCCGCAAAGGGTGAGCACCTGCGGCCTCGGGCCGGCCCTGGAGCAGGGCAAGAAGCTCATCAACTGGGGCAAGAAGGATGCGAGCGCCGACCCCGACGTGAAGATCGGCCAGGGCGTGGTCATCGTGCAGCAGGGCTCGGGCCTGCCCGGGCTCGACTCCGCCAACGCGGCCATCAGCATGTTCGGCGACGGCACCTTCATCGTCCTCTCGGGCGGCACCGACCTCGGGACCGGCCTGGAGACGGTGGTGGTGAAGATGGCCGCCGAGACCCTGATGGTGCCCATGGAGCACGTGGCGGTGATGGCGGCGGACACCGACGCCACCCCGTTCGACGTGGGCGCCTACGCGTCCTCCGGGACCTACTTCTCCGGCGGTGCGGCCCTCAACGCCGCGCTGAAGATGAAGAAGATGATCCTCAAGGAAGCGGCGGAGATGCTGCAGGAGCCGGAGAACAACCTGCAGATCGTCTTCCCCGGCGTGGTCAAGGGGCTCTCGGGCGAGGTCACCTACGAGCAGATCGCCCGGCGCACCCAGAGCGGCACCGGCCACGGCCAGCTCATGGCCGGCGCGGTGTTCATCACCGACAAGGGCTCGTTCCCCTACGGCGCGCACTTCTGCGAGGTCGCGGTGGACACGCGCACCGGCAAGGTGAAGGTCCGCAAGTACTTCGCGCTGCAGGACGCCGGCACCCCCATCAACCCCGAGCTGGCGCTGGGGCAGATGTACGGCGGCGTGCTCAAGTCCATGGGCCACGCGCTCTACGAGGAGATGAAGTACGACGAGCAGGGCCGCTGCCTGAACCCGAACTTCGTCGACTACAAGGTGCCGCAGGTGGGCGACCTCCCCGAGGAGTTCAAGTGCGTCCTCATCGACACGAACGACCCGTTCGGGCCGATGGGCGCCAAGTCCATCTCGGAGATCTCCACCAACGGCGCGGCGCCCGTCATCGCCGCGGCCATCCACGACGCCGTGGGCGTGTGGATCCGCACCTGGCCGTTCACGCCCGAGAAGATCCTGCGGGCCCTCGGCAAGGTCTCCTGAGGCAGCGGAGTGGTCCGGGGCATCCTCCTCGCAGCCGGCTCGTCCCGCCGCATGGGGCGGGACAAGCTGGCCCTGCCCTGGGCTGACGGCACGGTGCTCTCGGCCACCCTCGCGCGCTGGACCGCGGTGCAGGACCTCCAAGAGGTCCTGCTCGTGCGCCGGCGCGCGGACGAGCGCTCCTGGCCACGGGTCTGCTGCGTCCTGAACCCCGACGCCGACGAGGGCATGGGCAGCTCGCTCCGGGTCGGAGCCCGTGCCCTCCCGGCCGACACCGAGGCGGTCGTGGTCGGCCTCGCGGACATGCCCGAGGTCGCGCCGGAGACCCTGGCTGCGCTGATCGCTGCGTGGCGCCCGCTCGGACCGCGCGGCATCGTCGCGCCGCTCTTCGACGGACGGCGTGGACACCCCGTCGTCCTGGGGAGCCACCACCTCGCCGCCCTGCGCAGTGTCCAGGGCGACGAAGGCGCCCGGACGATCCTGAAGGAGAATGCGGGCGACGTGGTGCTGGTCCCCGTGGACGACCCGGGCGTCCTCCTCGACCTCGACTCCCCTGCGGACCTGGAGCGGCGACCATGAAGGTGCTCATCCTCGGGGCCGGCGAGCTCGCCAGCGGTACGGCCCATCGGCTGTTCCGCAGCGGCTTCGGCGTGGCCATGACCGAGGTCCCCGAGCCGCTCGCGGTCCGCCGCACCGTCGCGTTCTGTAGCGCGGTCTGGGACCGGGAGATCGTGGTCGAGGGCGTGCGGGGCCGGCGGTGGCAGCTCGGCGAGGCGCTCCCGTCCCCGCTCGACCACGTTGCGGTGTTCGTGGACCCCGAGGCCACCCTGCTCTCGAGCTGGCGACCCGAGGTGATGGTGGACGCGCGGCTGCTGAAGCGACCGGGCGCGACGTCGGTCTCGCAGGCGCCGCTGGTCATCAGCCTCGGACCGGGCGCGGTGTGCGGCCGCGAGGCCCACCTCGTGGTCGAGACCAACCGTGGCCACGACCTGGGGCGGCTCATCCACGAGGGCAGCGCCGCGCCGAACACGGGAGTCCCGGGAACCCTCGGTGGCGTCTCGGGCGACCGGGTGCTGCGCGCACCGGTGGCGGGCCGCGTTCGCGGCGTGAAGGCCATCGGCGATCTCGTGAAGGCCGGTGACCTCGTCGCCTACGTCGACCAGGCGCCGGTGCACACGCCCATCGCCGGAGTGCTGCGCGGGCTGGTGCGCGACGGTGTTGCCATGCCGGCGGCGGGCATCAAGCTCGGCGACGTGGACCCTCGAGGTGAGGTCCGCGCCTGCCACACGATCTCGGACAAGTGCCGCACCATCAGCGGCGCCGTGCTCGAGGCGATCCTGAACCGCACCCGCGCGAACGGGCGATGAAGGCCCTGCTCGGCCAGCGCGACCTCTGGCTCATCGGCGGCGGCGGCAAGACCACCCTCATGTACCGGCTCGCTCGGGAGTGGGCCGCGCTTGGCGAGTCGTCGGTCTGCACCACCACCACCAAGATCTGGCCGCCGACG
>CAZAIE010000408.1:0-6652 GCA_964485035.1 uncultured Myxococcaceae bacterium
GGTGGGCACCGGGGCGGGCGGCGCGGTGGTGGGGCGCGAGCTCGCCGAGCGGGGCCACGCGGTGGTCTTCGTGGAGGAGGGCGAGCACTACCGGCGCGACGCCTTCGATGGCAGCTCCATCTCCGCGCACCAGCGCTTCTACCGGGCCGCGGCCTCGGTGGGGAACATCATGATGCCGGTGTACGTGGGGCGTCTGGTGGGCGGCTCCACGGCGGTGAACGGCGGCACCTGCTTCCGCACCCCGACCTGGGTCCTGGACGAGTGGTGCGAGAAGCTGGGCACCGACGCCTTCGCCCCAGAGAAGATGGAGCGCTTCTTCCAGCGGGTGGAGCAGCTCACCGAGGTCGCCCCCGCCGCGCAGCCGCAGATCGGCCCGGTGCAGGGCGTGTTCGAGCGCGGCTGCCAGAAGCTCGGCTGGAAGCTCTCGGTCATCCGCCGCAACGTCGTGGGCTGCACCGCCAGCGGGTTCTGCGACTTCGGCTGTCGCACCGACGCGCGCCGCAGCACCAACCTCTCGTACGTCCCGCCCGCGCTCCAGCACGGCGCGGTGCTCTTCACCGGCCTCGCCGCCGACCGCGTCCTGGTCGAGGGTGGGCGTGCGGTGGGCGTCGAGGGCGTGGCGCAGAACGGCCGCCGGCTGCGCGTGCGCGCGCGCAAGGTGGTCCTCTCGGGCGGGGCCATCCCCACGCCGGTGCTGCTGCAGCGCCAGGGGCTGTGCAACCGCAGCGGGCAGGTGGGCCGCAACCTCGCCCTCCAGCCCAGCGCTGGCCTCTCGGGAGTGTTCGAGGACTCCATCGCCGGCTGGCGGCACATCCCCCAGGGCGTCTTCTGCGACCAGTTCCTGCGCGACGGCGAGCTCATCATCGGGGCGCTGGCCGACGTGAACATGGCCGCGCAGCTCTTCCCCTTCGCGGGACGCCGGCTCATGGATGCGCTCGACCAGCTCGAGCACGTCGCCTCGGTGGGACTGCTCATCCGTGACCGCGCGGACGGACGGGTGCTCTTCGAGACCGGCGGCCGGGTCGCCATCCACTACTCCCTGGGCCGCGAGGACCGGGACCGCCTGCACTCGTGCATGGTCCACGCGGCGGAGCTGATGGCCGCGGCAGGGGCGAAGCGGCTGTTCACCTCCCGCTTCTCGTTGCCCGAGGTCGCGCCCGATGACCTCGACGCCCTGCGCCGGTCGGTCCCGTCGCCCTCGGACATCGGCGCGGTCAGCTACCACCCCATGGGCACCTGCCGCATGGGCAAGAACCCTCGCGAAAGTGTGGTGGGCCTCGACCACCAGACCCACGACGTGAAGGGCCTCTACGTCGTCGACGGGAGCACCATCCCCACCGCGCTGGGAGTGAACCCCCAGCTCACGGTCATGGCGATGGCGACCCGCGCGGCGGAGTTCATCGACGCGGCGCTGTAGGCTGCGACAGATGCCGCCAACGGGGGGCACGTTCCTTCAGGGGGGGGGGCCGAGATGAGACGTCTCGCCGGGCTGCTGGGTGCCGCGCTGGTCCTGTCGGGAGCCCGCTGTCCTCCCAAGCCCGACCCGCGGATCGATCGCGGGGAGATCTTCGAGGTTCAGGGCGGCCTCGAGGGCGTGACGAGCCCCGAGACGAAGGTCCTGGTCGCGGCGTACTCCGACTTTCCCGGCCGCAAGGGTGTGGAAGGGGCGGGGCTGGCGCACGGACTCGGGGGCGCACGGGGCGCCTACGGAATCGTCGTCGGGCCCGGGGACTACGACCTCCTGGGCTTCGCCGACCTCGACGGCGATGGGGTCTTCCGCGACGAGGAGTTGGTGGGGCGCAGCCGGCTCGAGCAGACCGTGGGGCTCTCGACGGCTCCGGACGGCTACACCGTCGCGGTCGGGTCACCGATCGCGCTGGACTTCACTGCGGTGCGGTCGGCGGGCATCGGGTTCCGCTGGCCGGCGCCGCCGGCAGTCTTCGAGTCGCTGGAGGATCCCTTCTTCGACGGGCGGTGGGGACGCGACGGGCTGTTGTGGCCCACTCGTCTGCTCGCCCACACCTCGAGCCAGATGCTGTTCGGCGTCGGAGAGCACGAGCCGTCGAAGGTGCAGGTGCTGTTCGTGCACGGGGTGACCGGGACGCCACGCGACTTCCGGGTCCTCGTCGAGAACCTCGACCAGAGCCGGTATCAGCCCTGGTTCGTGTTCTACCCGTCGGGGCTCCCGCTCGCGAAGATGGGCGCCAAGGTCGCGGGGCTGGTGCGCATGCTCGCCGAGCAGTCTCCGGTGATCCTGGTGGCGCACAGCATGGGCGGGCTCGTCTGCCGGTCGGCGCTGAACCATCTGCAGTACCCGTCGCCGCGCGCACTCCCGGAGAACCTGAAGGGCTACGTCTCCTTCTCGGCGATGTACGGGGGCATGGAGAACGCGAAGAACCTCTACCTGCTGGCGCCCTACGACAGCGAGCTGCCCCGGTCGCTCCTGGACGTCCCGCCCCAGAGCGACTTCATGCGCGACGTCTACTCCGTCCCGTATCCCGAGGGGCTGGCGTTCCACCTGTTCTGGGGAAACGTCACGGGCGACGGCGACGGCACCATCCCCAAGGCGAGCCAGCTCTACTGGCCCATGGCCGCGCACGCGACGCTCCTGCACGAATACCGGGTCGACCACACCGGCATCCTCGGCGAGGCGGTGGTCGTGGACTTCCGGGTGACGCTGGGGAACCTGGCCGTGCGCTAGGCGACGCGACGGCAGCCGGTGATGACCTCGGCCAGCCGCGCGGAGATGCGGTCGAACTCCTCGAGCCCACGGTTCAGCTCGTCCTCGGCGCCCTCGACGATGAGTCGTGAGAGCTCCGACGACGCATTGGCGATCCACTCGAGGTCGTCCTCACCCAGCATCGAGCGGTAGCGGTCGAGCAGGGCGGTGGTCATCACCAGCACCGCCTCTGCGTTTCCACGCAGGTGGCGCAGGGAGGAGGAGCAGCTCGCATCCGGGGAGGTCATGAACGAAGTGATGGATATCACGTCTCTGGCCGGAGATTCCATCCCAGGGGTGAGTCAGTCAGTCAGTCAGTCGTCGATGGTGACGCCGTCGAACTTTCGGACGTCGAAGACCGAGAAGTCGGAGTCCACGGAGCGCGTCGCAGACGGGTCCGACCAGCTCGTGCGCAGCCAGTGCTTGGGCGCGTAGACGATGCCGGTGTTCAGGTAGACCTGATCGTCGCTGTCGATGATGTTGATGTCGCGCTTGCCGGGCATGGTGGGCGAGCCGTACTTCGAGAACACCGCCCAGCGGTAGTCGAAGCCGCCCGCGCCGACGTCGAGGCCGCCCTGCGACGAGTAGTACTTGAAGCCGATGACGTTCGAGTTCCAGGTCGAGTACTCCTTCCCCGCGCTGTCGAGGAAGGCCACGAAGACGACCGCGTGTCCGCTGCCGGTGGTGCGGTTCAGGTTGAGGAAGGAGCCCGGGGTCAGCTCCTTGAAGGGGACGGTCATGCCCATGCCGAAGTGGCGCACGGCGTCGGCGCTCCCGCCGGCCTTGATCGCCGGGTTGACCCAGAGGTGGGCCCGGATGCGCGAGGTGGCCAGCGACTCCCAGCTCGACTTGGGCAGGAACGTCCACACCGAACCGTCCCCGGTCTCCCGCGCGTAGAGGTCCATCGCGGTGAGCAGCACCTCCATCGCCGCGGCCACGCACATCGTCTTCGGCGGCTTGCTCGCCTTGACCACGCCGGCGGAGCCATAGGGCAGGTCGTGCGTCAGCGCCGCGCTGTCGTACCCCAGCAGGCCCCAATCCCGGCGGATCAAATCGATGGCCTTGAGCACATAGGCGTTGAAGGTGTCGCCCGTGGCCACGGCGACCGGCCGGAAGGACACGTCGAGGACGTAGCTGCCCTTCATCGCCTTGTAGGTGTCGAGCGAGAGGTAGTACGTGCCGGGTTGCAGGGTCGCCCAGACCACCTTGTCGTCCCGCTTGATCAGGGCCACCGGGCTCACGCTGGCGAGCAGGTGCACGTCGATGTCCACGCCCGACGGCTCCGGCGCCTTGACCTCGGCCGAGAAGCGGGTGGGGACCGTCACGCGGAAGCCGTAGACGTACTCGGGGCCGCTCTCGTCGGCCGTGGAGGGCGGGTAGGTCCCGATGCTGCTGGACTTGGAGTCGGCCGTGGACCGCCGGTCGGTGTAGGCGGAGTGCGCCGACTTCACGGGGATGATGAAGGGATGCGCTGGAGTGCCGTCCTGGGAGGTGCAGGCGTCGCCCGCCCCGTCCCGGTCGAAGTCCGCCTGGTCGGCGTTGGGCTTGGCGGGGCAGTTGTCCTTCGCGTCGTCGATGCCGTCCTTGTCCGTGTCCACGCCGACAGGCACGTCGCACGCGTCGCCGACACCATCCCCGTCGGCGTCCTTCTGGTCCTTGTTCGCCACAGTCGGACAGTTGTCGCAGGCGTTGCCCAGGCCATCTGTGTCCGCGTCCTTCTGATCGTTGTTCGCCACCGCGGGGCAGTCGTCGCAGACGTCGCCCATGCCGTCGCCGTCCGCGTCCTTCTGGTCGGTGTTCGCCTTGGCCGGGCACGAATCGCAGGCGTCTCCGAGTCCGTCCTGGTCCGCGTCCGCCTGGCCGGCGTTGGGCTTGGCCGGGCAGTTGTCCTGGCCATCGGTGACACCATCGCCGTCCTGGTCGGCCGGGACGAGCTCGCAAGCGTCGCCGGTGCCATTTGCGTCCTGGTCTGCCTGGTCCGGGTTGGGCTTGGCCGGGCAGTTGTCGCAGGCGTCGCCGAGACCATCCTTGTCCCCATCCGCCTGATCGGCGTTGGGCCTGGCCGGGCAGTTGTCCTGGGCATCGTCCCGACCGTCCCCATCCTTGTCAGGAGGCGGCGGCTCGCAGGCGTCTCCCGTGCCGTCGGCGTCCGCATCCGCCTGGTCCGGGTTGACGACCTCGTCGCAGTTGTCCGCCGAGTCTAGGACGCCATCGCCGTCCTGGTCTGCGCAGGCGGGGTCGGACGAGCCGAGCTCACAGCCCGACTGCGCCTTGCCTTCACCGCAGGCGACCAGGGCGGCGAAGGCAAGCAGGCCAAGCAGGCGAACAAGGCTCACGGGCGCCTCCGACGAAGGGCAGAACACAGGATTCTCGGCCAGGGGCCTTCCTTGGTTTCCGCGAAGTTCGGAAAACCAAGTGGTCTCAACAGGATGCGTCCACCCAGTCGACCCAGCCCACGTCCACCTGCTACTCGGAGAGGCTCTGGGTCAAAAAGTCTTCGCCCAGCTCGCGGGCGCGCTTGGTGGCCGCCTCGACCGCGTTGATCAGCGTGGTGCGCAGGCCACCGGCTTCCAGGGTCGCAAGCCCGGAGATGGCAGTGCCGCCGGGGCTGGTGACCTGGTCCTTGAGCTGCCCAGGGTGGATGTTGGTCTCGATCTGCAGGCGGGCGCTCCCCAGCAGCGTCTGGGCGGCGAGCTTCTGGGCGGTGTAGCGGGGCATCCCCACCTTCACGCCCGCGTCCGCCAGTGCCTCGAGGATCAGGAAGACGTACGCCGGCCCACTACCCGAGAGCCCGGTCACCGCGTCGATCATGCTCTCCTCGACGACGACGGTGATGCCCACGGCGTCGAAGAAGGCCTTGGCCGTGTCCTCGTCCTGCTGCGTCGCGTGCTCTCCGAGGGCGATGGCGGTGGCGCCGGCGCCGACCAGGGCAGGGGTGTTGGGCATGGCGCGGACGATGCGCGCACCGTGCTTGAGCTTGCGCTCGATGGCCGCGATGGGTACGCCAGCGGCGATGGAGATGACCAGCCGGGTGTTGTCGACCGCCGGCCCGATCTGCCCCAGGACCTTGGTCATCGACTGCGGCTTGACGGCCAGCAGGATGACCTCGGACTGGCGCGCGGCGGCCAGGTTGTCCTTCGTGGTCTGGATCCCGAAGTTGGTCTTGAAGAGCTCGAGCTGCTCGGTCCGGGGGTCAGTCGCGACGAGGTCCTCGGGCGCGCAGACCTTGGAGCGCAAGAGGCCGCGGATGAGGGCCTCGCCCATGTTCCCAGCGCCGATGACCGCGATCTTCTTGCCCATTCTCGTGTCTCCCGAACGCGGTTTTGGCCCGCGAAAACGGGCGGGCTATAGCAGCCGGCGCGCGCCTCCACAAGGAAGCGCGCGCCGCAGGTGCTGCCAGGGCCTTCAGGGTGACGACTACGGCTCGGGCACGAAGTTCGCGTCCACTCGGGTGTTCCCGAACTTGGTCCGCAGCGCGGCTCCCAGGCTGACCACGCAGACTGCGAAGGTCACGATGCCACCGAGGATGGGGATGTGGCTCACCAGGAAGAGGACCAGCACCCCGAAGGCCAGCACCAGGACCTGCGTGCGCTTGGTGTGCTGTGGCGGCACCCGCGCGCCGATCTCCACGGCGAGGGCGGTGCAGCCCATGAGCACCGCCACCGCCACGGCGATGCCCAGGAACGGGATGGCCAGGATGCCGATGACGGTGATGGCCAGCAGGACGACGAGCGGGATCAGGGCGAGCCACCCGACGATGCCGATGGCGCCGCACACCATGGGAGCCCGCCGCAGCTCACGGCCGATGGAGCGGATGCGGTCGGGGACCACCGCGAGCAGCATCAGCCCGAAGACGAAGAGCAGCGCGAACTTGGCGATGCTGGTCAGCAGTCCCATGAGCCACCCAGTGATCGTCTTCTCGGGAGCCTTCGT
>CAZAIE010000409.1:0-6650 GCA_964485035.1 uncultured Myxococcaceae bacterium
TCGCTGCCCACCACCCCGAGCAGCTCCGCGTCCGGGACCTCGAGGAGCACGCGGTAGCCACCCTCGACCGTCGCCACCTCCAGCACCCGAGCGCGGTCCTCCTCCCTCTCCACGCTCCAGATGCACCGGAACCGCCGAGGCGGCGGAGGCTGACCTCCCACGGGGTTGATGTTGAGCTCGTGCCGCTCCTGCCGAGAGACCCGCCCCCGTGTCGAGCGGGCGACCAGGACGATGGTCTTCTGGCCCACGCTGAGCTGCCCCACGGCCTCGCGGTGATCGCGCTCGGTGGACGTGAACCGGACCGCCCGGCAGGCCGACTCGTCTCCCGCCACCTCCTGCACCTGCACTCGCTCCCCGGGCGGCAACACCAGCTCCGGCCCGGGAACGACCAATCCCGGGCCCGACGCTGCTGGAACCTCGGACACCTGGACCGGCTCCGCGGGCGGATCCACGCGGAAGTGCTCACCCTTCGCATTCCGGATCCAAAGGCGGGGTGGCGCTCCCTCGAAGTCCTGGAACGTGGCCGCGACGATCTCGCCGCCCTCGATGCCCGGCAGCTCCGTCGCGGTCCGCCAACCGTTCCGGTGCTCGAACAGGGTCACGCGCCTCGGCGACGTCCACGCCACGATCCACAGACTCTGACGATGGGCCCAGACCCGCACCGCGGCCGCTGGAGCAGGCAACCGGAGCACCTTGAGCCCGAGCGACGGCTCCAGCACGTACAGCGTCCAGGGTCGCTGGAAGGCTTGGAAGCCGGCGCCACCCTCCAGGGGCGACGGGTCGAAGGGGAAGTCGCTGGGACAGCGCACCTGGACCTCGGTGACCAACCCCTGCACCGTCGCCGCCCCACCGAGCACGCACCGCGTGGGCTTCGGCAGCGGCGGTGGCCTGTCTTGGACGGTGGCCCGGCACCCCACCAGCGCCCACAGGCCGGCGACGAGAAACAGTATGCGACCGAACATGGGAGCTCCTGGGACCGGGACTGGCGGACCGGCTGCTGGGACGGGCTCCCAGCCCCGTTCTTCAGTCGGCGGCAATCGTACCCCCCGCAGCGCAGCGGTGGCGCCACGGCCCACGAAAGGAAGCGCGTCTCCAGCTGCCTTCCGCTCGGGTTCGACTCTTGGAGTTCCGTCCGGCTTCCAGGGGACCGCTACCAGCCGGCCTGGTGCCTGAGCGCCTCCGCGCTGTACGCGTCGCCGTAGAGACAGACCGGCTTCTGCCCCCGATACGAGTTGAGCGAGTCGTCGTGGACGATGCGCTCCGCCAGCTCCGGCGTGAGCAGCCGGGCGAGGTCGGCCTCGAAGGCCCCCGCCTCCCGCGCCAGCGCCAGCATCAGCTTGCCGGTGGGCGTCAGCGTCGGCTCCACGCTCGCCGCCTGCGCGCTCCCCGCCTGGAGCTCCGCGACCGCGCGGAGCGAGACCTCCGCCCGGCCCGGGTCCCGCTTGAAGTCGTCCTCCAGCACCAGCGAGACGCACGCCGTCAGCCCCATCCGCTGGTTCGCGAGGATGCGCTCGGCGACCCTCACGTCGCCGATGGTCGCGCCGCAGACGTCCGCCACGGACCGGAACACGCGCTCGTTCGAGAGCCGGTAGGCCTCCCGGATCGCCGGCTTGCTCGCCAGATCCAGCCCCAGCGCCTGCAGGTCCGCGTCCTCGGGAGCCCAGCCCTTCGGCCGCTGGCAGGGCATCCGGAACTTCACCGCGCCCTTCTGGGCCTGCTCCTGCCACTCGGCCTTCGTCAGGTCGAAGGGGCTGCGCTTCGGGGCCGGAGGCTCGCCCGTCGCTGCCGCCGCGCCCGATGCAGGCGCCTTGGCGCCCTCGGGAGTCGCGGCGACGGGAGCACTCGCGGGCTGCGCGGGGCTGGGCGCACTGCCGACCGCGGGCTCGGGCGCGACCGACGGCTCCGGGGCCCGCGGAGTCCCAGGCGACTGCGGAGCGTGGCTCGCTGGGCGCGAGGCCTCCGGTGACGCCCTGGCCGCTTCTCGGACCGGCTAGACGGTCGCTGCCGCCAAGGAGTCCTCCGCGCCAGGGCGCGCGAAGCCTGCGAGGCACGCCAGCCCACCGCCCAGGGCCACCATGGCGCCGTCACGCGCCAGACGCTTCAGCCGATCACTCGTCATCTCTTCCTCTCGGATGCGGGTCGCTGGTCCGCCAGCGGCGGGCGACCCATGTCCGGAGGATGGCCAGTGAGCGGCGATTGTCGCGGGTCCTACTCGCGCGACCCGAAGTTCCGGGGAGTCGGCGCCCTGTTGGACACGGTCGAGCGGATCTCGCCGAGCAGGTCGGGCCCGGCCACGGTGACCTCTCCTTCTGGTGGCGCGTCCCAGCCGACGACGTAGCTCTCGAGGGTCCACTGGCGTTCCCCGAAGAGCAGGCCACCCACCAGACCGAGCGGCCGCTCGGGACACTGCGCCTGGAGCAGCCTCCCGGTCGGGTCGCGGGACGCGATGCACTTCCAGTCCCGACCGAGGTGGCGAACCGTCTCGAGGGTCGTTCCGGACAGCTTGCTGGTCCCCGAGGGCAGCGGCGCCACGGAGCCGCCCGGGATGGTGTAGTCCCGCTGCCACTCCTTGCCCCGCGAGGAGACGGTGGCCTGCACGTTCAGCGAGGCGCCCACCCGCCCGGTCACCTTCAGGCGCACCGTCGCGTTGGGGTAGTGGTTCAGGCTGAACACGACCTCGTCGCCGACCTGCGCCGAGGGGACCGACTGCGGCGGCTTCTCGTCACAGGCGACGAGGAACAGCGCGACCAACGACAGGGAGCGCGGGAGCCTCATCAGCACTGGGCCTCCACGGTGAACACGAACGAACTGGTCACCGTGGCTGCGGCCGCAGCGGTCTTCACCTCGAGCATGACCTCCGCCTCGCCCGTGGAGCATGCAGAGAGCAGTGCGACGAGGACTGCGAACTTCAGGCGCATCTGTCTCCAGCGGGTGGAAGGTCGGCGCACTATTCCGCAGATCCAACGAGGCTCACAAGACGACGCCCGCCGGGGGCCGAGGGCCCCGTCTCCATCTGGGACGGACCGAGCCCAGACCAAGCCCGCTTCGCGGGCTGGACGGTCCGCGCTCCAAAGACATCCAGCCGGCTTGTACTCGAGCTCACTTCCGGTCGAGCCGCAGCAGGTAGCCCTGGCACTGATCCAGCGCGAGCAGGCTCGCTTCCCCAGGGAGCAGCATCAGCCCGGTCAGGCACCTGGTCACCGGCGCCCAACGGCTCGGCGTTGCCGGTCCGAACAGCGTCAGCACCTGGCCCTGCCCGCTCGCCACGCCCCCGGCCTCGCTCCGCGTCACCAGCCGGAGCGTGTCGCTCGAGGACACGAACAGGTTCCCCTGCGCGTCCACTGCCAGCCCCCGGGGGTTGTCCACGGGCAGGCTCTGCGCCGGCGCGCCCACTCCGCTCGAACCCGGCTGCCCGGTCCCGAGCACGGTCTTCACGGTCTTCGCCGCGAGATCCACCCGGCGCACGCGGTGGTTCCGCGTGTCCGCGACGTACAGCCCACCCTTGCCGTCCAGCACCAGCGCGGTCGGTCCGTGGAACAGCGCCTCGCTCGCCGCTCCGTCCAGGAAACCCAGCCGCCCGGGCAGGCCCGCCACCGTGGTCACGCAGTCCGCGGCCGTCGTCTGATCCACCTTGATCGCGCGGATGTCCTGGTTCGTCCCCTCGGCCACGTACAGCACCCGCGCCGTCGCGTCGAAGGCCAGGCCGGTCGGACCGAAGAACCGCGCCGCCGAGAGCGCTCCGTCCACGTGCCCCGGCTCGCCTGCCTGCCCTGCCCAGTCTTCGCTCGTCCACGTCCACGGCTTCGCGAGGTCGGTGACCGCCACGCGCCGCACGTGGTGCCCCTTGGTGTCGGTCACGTAGAACACGTTCCCCACCGGGTCGAAGGCGATGCCGCTCGCGTCGCCGAAGAGCCGGCTGTACCGCGCGCTGCCTGCGACTCCGGCCGTGGGCGGGAGCCCACCCGGATAGCCCGCGACCGTCCGCACCTGCCCCGCCGAAAGGTCCACCCAGCGCACGCGTCCGTTCGGTCCGTCGGCGACCGCCAGGTGGTCCGCGTCGAACCGCGCCAGCGCGCTCGGCGCTCCCAGTCCGCCCGAGACCAGCGCGCCGTCACCTTCGGGGTCCGAGCCACCCATCACCGTGCTCACGATCCACGTCTTCGGGTCCGCCCGGTCGCCGAAGACCACGCGCCGGATGGTGTCGAACTGGTTCACGAACAGCTCGCCGTCGTCTCCCAGCGCGAACCCGCGCGGGCCCCACAGCCTCGCCTCGCCGATGGGCCGCCCATCGCCGTCGAAGTTGTTGTTGGTCGTCCCCGCCTTGTTCAGCGTGTCGATGGTCCACGCCGCTGGCGCGCCGGTCAGGTTGATGCGCCGGACCACCGTGTTCTCGTTGTCCGCAACGTAGAGCGTGTTGTGCGCGGCGTCGTGCGCGAGTCCCCACGGCTCGTTCAGCGTTGCCGTGCGCGCGAGCCCGCCGTCGCCGGTGTATCCGGGGCTGCCGTTGCCGGCGACGCGGAAGATGGGCCAGCTCGCCGCCGCTCCCGTGGTGTCCACCCCGCGAATCGAGTGCTGCTTGCTGTCGGCGATGAAGAGGTGCGTCGCGCTCGTCGCGAGCCCCCACGGATCGACGAACGTCGCGTTCCGCGCCAGGCCGCCGTCGCCCGCGCCTCCGGCCGCGCCGGTGCCCGCCGCGAGGGCGATGGTCCAGTCCGCCACGGGATCGGTCGAGGTCTGCACCGCGCGCACGCGCAGGTCGCCGTACACGAACAGCCGCCCCGTGGGATCCAGCGTGAGGACGTCCGGGAGCGGGAGGCCCGCGGCCAGCGCCTTGCCGCCGTCGCCGCTCGTGGTCGCGCTGCCGTTGCCCGCGACGGTCTCGATCAGCCCCGTCCCCAGCCGGATGCGCCGCACCCGGTGGTTCCCGGTGTCCGCGACGTAGAGCGAGTCGTCCGGGCCCATCACCAGCATTCCCTGCCGCTTGTTCTCTACCAGCGTGAGCGAGGCGTCCTTCGCCGGAATCCCGTCGGCGAGCGACTCGCCGCCGCCCGCCACGCGCCGCAGGGTCCAGGTCAGCACGTCGTGCGGATTGGAGAGGTCCACGCTCCAGATGACGTCGCGGTCGTAGTCGGTGAAGTAGAGCTTCCCGCCGCGCGCAGCCAGCGAGGTGGTCCACAGCCGCGCGGTCGTTGCGGGGGTGCCCTCCATCACGTCGATGTCCGCCTGCCCGCCCGCGATCCGCGCGAGCAGCCACTCCGACGGATCGGCGCCCGGGCGCGTCACGCGCAGCACGCTCCCGGAGCTCACCTCGGCGAGGATCATCGAGCCGTCGGGCGCGAACGCGAGGCCCATGGGGTCGCCCAGCGGCGAGGCCAGCGCCGGGCCCTCCACCGGGCCGTCGTTGGTCCCGTTGCCCACCACCGTGTCGATCTGCGAGAGCGCGGGCGTGGTCGCGTTCCAGGTCACGCGACGGATGGCGTGCATCTCGTAGTCGGCGAGGTAGAGGTTGCCGAAGGCATCCACGGCCATCGCCTGCGGCGCCACGACGCCGGCGGTGAGCGCCGCGATCCCGGTGCCGCTGCTGGTAGCCGTGCCGTTGCCCGCCACGCGCACGATGGTCCCGCTCGCCGGATCCAGGGGGCGCGCGAGGGTGATGCGGCGGACCATGGTCGCCTCCGCCACGTACAGCGTGTCGGCGCCGAAGAGGGCCAGGGCCTTGGGCGTGTCGAGCTTGGTCGCGAGCGCCGGGCCGTCCGCGACCGCGGGGGCGGTCTCGTTGCCGGCGATGGTGTGCACGAACCCGGTCTCGGCCTCCACGCGCCGCACCAGCGCCCGCGCCTTGTCGATGAAGTAGACGTTGCCCAGGCCGTCCACGACCAGGTCCTGGGGACGGTTCACGCTCGCCGCGGTCGCGGGGATGCCGTCCGCGGTGCCCGCGCCGCCGCCGGCGTAGGTGGTGATGACGCCCGTGCGCGCGTCCACGCGGCGGATGCGGTCGTTCCTCAGGTCGGCGACGTAGAGGTTGCCCTCGCCGTCCACGGCGGTGGAGACCGAGCCGTCGAAGGCCGCGGCCGGGGCGGGGCCACCATCGCCGAAGAAGCCGCTGCGGCCCAGGCCCGCGGCGACTGTGGCGAGGTCGCCGTCCACGCGCCAGATGCGGTCGCCGTAGAAGTCGGTGACGAAGAGCGTGCCGGTGCGCGCCACCGCGAGCTGCCCGGGCGACTCGATGGTGAGGAGGCGCGGGTCGCCGCGGTGCCGGCCCAGGCCGGTGACCACGGTGCTGTCCCAGGTCGTGCGCGCGCAACGATCGCAGCCGTCGTTGGGGTCGTCGTTGCCGTCGTCGCAGGCCTCCTTGCGCGCGTCCACCACGCCGTCGCCGCAGCGCGAGACCACGCAGGCGCCGCGGATGCAGAGACGGCTGCGCGAGTCGCCGGGGAGCGTGCAGGGCGCGCCCGCGAGCTTGGGGTCGGCGAGGTTGGTCTTGCCCGCCGGGTCGGTGCAGAAGTCCACGGTGCAGGGGTCGTCGTCGGAGGGGTTGAAGGCCGCGCCGCCCACGCAGTGGTGGTAGGTGCACTCCTCCTCGCCGTTGCAGACCGAGTCGTCCTGGCACTCGTCCTTGGTGGTGCAGGCCTTGCCGGGGACGCAGCCGC
>CAZAIE010000410.1:0-6649 GCA_964485035.1 uncultured Myxococcaceae bacterium
AAGTAGGGCTACTTCGGCCCGACGACGGCCCGCGTGGCCTCGGCGAACCAGCGCTCGGGCACGGTGGCGAGCACGTCGTCCCGCGACGCCTCGACCCAGCGCCAGGCGCCCCCGAGCTGAACCAGCAGCCCCCACGCACTGCCCGCGAGCTGCGCCACCCAGACCTCCGGGGTCTGCGCTCCCGGCTGGGCGCCACGCCAGACCACGACGTCGAGTGCCCCGGGTCGGACCTGCGCCCGGGCCTCGCACTCGCGGGCCAGCTCGAGCCGGAGCATCTGGTCGTCGAGGGCTCGCACGAACTCTGCGCCGGACGGAAGGCGGGCGCCTTCCATGCCCACCTCGAAGAGCACGACCACCTCGCGCGCCAGCTCCAGCACCGAGCGCCCCAGCCTCCCCTCGTCGCCAGCGTGCGCGTGGAC
This sequence comes from uncultured Myxococcaceae bacterium, assembly GCA_964485035.1. Taxonomy (GTDB): domain Bacteria; phylum Myxococcota; class Myxococcia; order Myxococcales; family UBA5297; genus CAZAIE01. The sequence goes on from CAZAIE010000410.1 coordinate 420, forward strand.
CACCGCCTGCGCCAGGCGCCGCGCCGCAGCGAGGTGCGCAGAGTCCGTCGGGAAGCCACGCGCGCTCCCAAGCAGCCTCACCACGTGCGTCGGGGCACCAGGCTCGAGCACCAGCCCCTCCAGCGGCTCGTGCGTCCGGCCCTCGTGCAGGGTGGGTGAGGCTAGGAACGCGTCGGCGTCTGCGCAGACCTGCTGCACCAGCGCACGCTCGCCCTGGGGGAGACTGGGCTCCAGGGCGGCGACGATCCAGCGCGCGAGGAGGACCCGCTCCACCTTCTCGAGCTTCGGCTTCGGGCCTCGGGCATGGAAGGGCCCTGCGGGACGTCCCGCGGGATCGAGCGCCTCGCACGCCGCTGCCACGTAGAGGTGGACGTCCGGACGGCCCACGGGCAACCGCCCCGGAGGATCGGGCCTGAGCGGCAGGGGCTCGTCCTGGTAGGCCGGGTAGAAGTTGTGCTGGTGGCTAGCGCACTCGTGGCGCTCTGCCGGCTGCACCTGCGCCTCGCGCGCGAAGCAGAGCCCCTCGAAGCGGACGTGCGAGAGGACCGCCGCGGCCTCTCCCCGGAGCGTCCCCACATGCAGCGGACGCTGGGGCGCCACCTCGCGGCCGTACGATCCCGAGGTCCAGTTCTCGAAGCGATCGAGGTGGGAGTAGCGGAAGAAGCCGAGCTGCTCCGCGCGGTACTCGAAGTCCCGGTAGACCCTGAGCACCCGCTTGCGAGCGAGCATCGCCCGAGCGACCTCCACGCGCGCACCGGGGACCACCGCGAAGAAGTGGCTCGTCGTCCGGAGAGGAACGAGCCCTGGCACCTCGGTCAGCGCCTCGCGATCGGGCAGCCAGAGCAGCAGCGTCTCCCACTCGGAGACGTCGTGGAGATCCGACAGCGTCTCCGGGCCAGCGTCTCCGGGCCACGGCAGCTTCCAGACCTTCCCGTCGGGATCATGGGCGAACCCGTCGAGCAGAAGCGGCACCTCGGAGGCGGGGTCCTCGGCGATGAGCTGATAGAGCTGCGAGGCCGAGTACTGGACGCCGACGCCATCCAGGAACGCGCGCGGCACGGCCCCCGCCTCACCAGACTCGAACTCGGCGACGTGGCCGTCCTCGTCCACCGCGAACCAGTCCGAATCCATGGAGTGCGCCGCTGGGATCTGCGCGGTCCGGACCGGGCGGACCCGTCCGAGCGGCACCGAGGCGGTGCAGGGAGCGTGGCCCGCCTTGTCGAGCGCTTCCAGCAAGGCCGCATGCGTCGGCGCTCGCAGCGCGGCGCGGGCGGGCGTGTACGAGCACCACGCCACGGTGCGATCCCAGCGCACCGAGCAGAAGCGGGGGCTGCGCGCGCAACCAGTGAGGCAGGTGGTGGAGAGGAAACGGCGACCGCCCGAGGCCTGGCCCAACTCGTCCGGATGCGGAGAGCCAGATCCGCGCAGAGGGAGCAGGACCAACCGATCGTCCCCGAGCCCGGCGGCATGGAGACGATCGATCGGCTCGCGCAGAGCCGCGGCGTCTCCAGGACGCACCAGCAGGTTCACGCCCGCTTCGATCCCGCGAGCCTCCAGCAGCCGCACGGAGTCGAGCACGTGTGCGAACTCGCTGGGGTGATGCAGCGAGACGTGGACCCGCTCGGGCCGCACCCGTTCGAGGGCAGCCAGGTGCTCGGTCAGCAGGAGTCCGTTGGTGGTGACGCTGCGCGCGAGGAGCCCGCGCGTACGCTCGAGGAGGGGCAGGAGCAGCGATGACTCGAGCGGCTCGCCGCCGCCGAAGGACACCGCCTCCACGCCGTGCGCCGCCAGATCGACGACGAGCGCGGTCAGGTCCTCGAGGTCCCACGCGCTGGCGCCAAGCGGAGAGCTGGCGTTGTAGCAGAACGCACAGCCCTTCCCGCACCGGTTGGTCAGCTCGAGGGAGACGTGCTGGAGCATGGTCCCGCCCTGCCACGGACCAGCGACTGAGAAGCTAGAACTCGAACCCGAGGCCGAACATCCAGCGATTCGAGGAGACGTCGAGCCCGGCCTTGCCGAAGTTGTCGCCGGTGACCCGGACGAACTGCCCCTGCAGGTAGACCGAGTTGATGCCGAAGCCATCGTCCAGCTCGCGGCCGAGCAGCGGGTCGAAGAAGTTCAGCTCCAGGGCGAGTCCGGCGGCCAGCTCGTAGCCCCACTTGCCGCCCAGCGCCTGCGCGTCGCCGTCGGTGGCGATGCCGCCGTCGCCGTTGGTGATCCACCAGAAGGTGTAGGCCAGGCCCACCTTGCCGAACGGAACCACCGGGATGCCATAGCGGCGCGCGAGCAGGTCGAAGCGGTAGGTGGCGAGCACGCGGACCGGGACGGTGTTGTAGGAGGTGTCGTCCTCGGACTTGGTGCTGTTCCCGGCGTACAGGCCCTTACCGCCCACCGAGCCCCAGTCCGCTGCCAGTGCCACGCCGACGGTGCCGAAGGCCTGCCAGAGCTCGTAGCCGAACTCGAAGCCGAGGGTCCAGACGCCCTTCGTCCCGAAGATGTCCTTGTACGGCGTTCCGACGATCCCCGCGCTCGAATCGATGTCCGGCGCGAAGTAGCCGCCGTTGACCTCGAGGAGGAAGTCGCGGGAGGAGTCGAAGGACTCGTACGCCCCACGGGCGAGGCCAGCCTCCTGCGCACCCGCCGGGGCCGCGCCGAGCAGCACCGCAGCAGCGATCAGCGTTGCAACCATCCGGCTCATGCGCCCCTCCGGCGGCGCAGCAGCGCCAGGATCGAGATGGCCACGGCGGGCACCGCGACCATCCCCGCGGACGAGCAGCCGAAGCCGCCCATCTCGTCGCCGCCCCTTCCGCGGTAGCGACGGAAGAAGTCATCGACCCGGAGCGGCGTCTCCGTCTTCGAGACGCCAGCCGGGCTCACGTTCCCCGCCTTGTCGGTGGCCACCACCATGACCTCGTACGGCTGGTCGTTCTCGAGGTTGCGTACCTCGCCGGTCGTGGTCGCGCTCCCGGTGAGGACCGCGCCACTGGTCCAGCCGGTGGGGTCGAAGGACGTCTCCGCGCAGACCCCATCGATGCACGACTTCCCGCTTCCGCACGAGGTGGGGTTGCACTGGCAGACGGTTCCCTTGCAGTCGGGCGTCTCGCCGCTGCACGCGGGATTGCAGGTGGGCGCCACACACTCTCCGTTGGTGCAGGTCTTTCCCGTGGGGCAGGACTTGTCGTTGCACTTGCACGTCGTGCCGTAGCAATCGGGCTTCTCGCCACTGCAGGTGGGGCTGCAGCTGTTGACCACGCAGCTCCCGTTGATGCAGGACGACCCGCTGTCGCAAGAGTTCGTGGTGCACAGGCACTTGCCTTCACTCGAGCATTCCGGGGTCGCCCCGCTGCAGCTCGGAGTGCAACCGGCGCCGGTCCCACCTCCCTCACCCGCATCGCCGACTCCCGCGTCCGCCCCGGCTTTCCTGTAGTAGAGGGTCCAGGACTCGATGTCGTCCTGGGCGGTCCAGTCGACCACCAACCGGCTGTCTCCGGCAGTCACCTCGGTGATCGTGGGGGCGGCGGGAAGCTTGCTGTCGTAGGTAATCGTGAGGGAGTCCGACTCCTGATCGTCCGTCGACTGGCCACCGATGTAGGTCGCCGGAATCGTGTACTTGACGATGGCGCAGACCTGGAAGGCCTTGTTCACGTTCGGCAGGCACTGGTCCTCGAGCAGTAAGGTCTTGGGCGAGAACGTGAGCGAATCGGTCAGGTTCGCCCCGGTCAGAGTCGTCTCCGACTTGAGCCAGTGGTCGTTGTCTCCCTTCGTGGTCGGACAACTCGAGCTGGCGGTCACGAAGACCTGGAACTTCACGTTCGTGTAGGTCACGTTGAGGAAGGTGGACGAGACCTGGTAGCTGACCGAGAGGGAATCGGTCAGGCACTTCGCTCGATTGAAAGACGAACTGCCGCTCGTCATCGACACCGTGACCAAGTCCGTGGTCGTGTTCTGCGCCAGGGCACTGCTGCTCACCAGAAGGCTCAGCGCAAGGAGGGTTCTTTGGAGTCTCATGTCTCGTCTCGGGTCGGCCGACGGTGCTTGACTAGCAAGTCGCAAGCCAACCGCAGATCGAACGGAAGCGGCTGAATATCAAGGGTTTTGCCCACGCGCCAAGCCCCGAATGCGCGCCAATTTGGCATGTAGGACAGGGCTGGTTGCCAGAATGTCAAGGAAGGGTCGTCACTTCCGAGTCGGGGCGGGCGGCGCGGGGACGTCGGCGCAGCAGCGAAAACCGATGGCGTTGGTCTGCGTGGTCCCGGGCTGGGCGAGCCGTTCGCTGCCCACGCAGGCCAGCGCGTCGTCGCCCCCGAAGCCGCCGCCGACCAGGCCCGCCGGGTTGCCGTCCGCTGGCGCGTCGGCCAGCCACTCCCAGACGTTCCCCGACAGGTCGTAGATGCCGTCCGGGGTGCGGCACTGCGAGAGGCCGCCCGTGGGGACCAGCGAAGGCTTGCCGCGCTTCATCCCTGCCGTGCGGTCGTTGCAGCGCCCCAGCTCCTTGGTCTTCCCGTACGCGTACTTGCGCTGCTCCGGGCCCTGGCACGCGGCGGTCCACTCGTCGCGGGTGCAGAGCCGCTTGCCCGCCTTGGCACAGGCGGCACGGGCCTGGAACCAGCTCACCTGGACGGCCGGGAGGACCTTGGGCCGGGACCAGGCGCGCGCCTGGCTGCCCTTGGCCTCGCGATCACCGAGGGGACCTGCGACCGAGGCCTCGTAGCGATCGATGCAGACCTGGGAGCCGTCGGGCCGGACCAGCGCCGTGACGGGAGCCATCTCGGCGGGACACTTGGGCGCAGGGGCGGCGGCGAGCAGCAGCAGAAGGAAGGGAGTCATCGGCGCGGAGTGTAGCGCGCGCTCAGCCTCCGGCAATCGGCCCGAGCGCGGCGCGCACCGCGGTGGGATCCACGAACCCGACCGCCAGCCCGTGCACCGGTGCGGTGATCGCCTGGACCACCTTGCCCACGAACTCGAAGTCCTTGCCCGCGAACTCCAGGAACAGGGTGATCCGCACCTCCGCGTCGCGGGGGAGCTGACGGTCGGTTCGCAGGAAGAGCCCGCCGCGGGCGAGCTCGTTCGCCCAGGAACTCCGGAACTGGCCCGCCTCGGCGAAGTGCACCTCGAAGCAGTTGCCGGCCGGGACCGCCGACGCTGGCACCATCTCCTCGAACAACTCGCGTGGGGAGAGGAAGGAGATGCCGAAGCCTGCCGGCTCGACGGTGCGCAGCGTCGGCGGGACCAGCTTGTGGCGACGCACCACGCCCTCGAAATAGAGCGTGCGCACCGGGCTCACCTGGATCTGCAGGTGGATGCGATGGCCGATGGGGGGCAGCGTTCCGGCGGCGACGAACGCACCGTCGGGCGAGACGTCGCGGGTGAAGCCGGAGCAGGTGAGTGTGCTGCCCTCACCGAACCGCACGTTGAGCCGCTTCGGGACCCGCTTGCGGTGGCGCTTCTCCATGCAGAGTGCCTAGCGGTCCATCCCAGGCAGTACATCCCACGCGCGGGGGTCGAACGAGGCCGCCGCCAACCTCGATTCGCTCCCGCATTCCAGGCGTGCAAGACGAGAGCGCCGTGAGACCCGTCACGTTTTTCTTTCGTCAGTCCTTCCGAAGGGTTGGGCCTGAAAACACCCGCACACCCGTTCCCGGGTGGATTGAGAACCTCCCGCAAATGCGCTACCCTCAAGCCGTTTTTGACTCGTGCCGTCGAGCCTTCGCGGAGGTTTCATGGAGCGCGTTGATCGTCGTCCCTCCGCTGCAGGCCAGGCCGAGCATCGCGTACGCCGGTTGACCCTGAAGGAGCTTCCGCGCTCAGCGCTCACGGGATGGCCGTATCCGGTCAAGCGCTGCGACGCCGAGGGCTGCGAGTCGCTGGCCACGGAGCACTGCTCGGCGCACGGCGTCCATTTCTGCCGCCGTCATTTCCAGGACCACCGCGAAGACTGGCACGTGAGCACCTGGGAGAACCCGCTGGCCATCGCGCGCTGCTGACAGGCGGCCAAGCAAGGAACCGGGGCCCGCCGATCGCGGGCCCTCGTCGTTGGGTCCCCTGCGTTGCCCGCTGCGCGTCCCGCCGCTGATGATCCTTGCCCGACGCATCACTCCATCAACCAACCGAGGTCGACCATGAAGCGCCTTGTCGTGCTCGCCGCCGTCTGCGCCGCTGCCCTCGCCTCCCTCGCTGGCTTCGCCTTCGCCCAGCAGCCCCCTCCTGCGCCGCCGCAGCCGGTGTACATC
>CAZAIE010000411.1:0-6641 GCA_964485035.1 uncultured Myxococcaceae bacterium
CAATGGGTTCCTGACCTGCTCGGAGGAGTACACCGAGACCGAAGGCCCGGGGGCCGGCGACGTCTCCACCTTCACGTACGACGCCGCGCTCTTCGTCGCGAAGAGCTCAGTCCTCGTCGGGATCTCGAGGCGAGGAGACCGGCCCCGCTCCTGGTTCTTCGAGCAGACCGGGGCCGGCTGGCGCGCCGCCAGCCCTTTGCCGGCGCTCCCTCCCGACGCCTTCGGTCTCGGCACGACTCCCACCAGGAAGAAGTTCGGCTCGGCCCAGGAGGGCCTTCGTCCGGAGTTCTTCGTCGAGCTGACCCTTCCCAGGGTGGGCACCACCGTCAGCGCGGAGGGTCGGTGGGTCAACACCTATCGCGACGACAGCGGCTATGGGCAGCCCCCTGAGTCGGTGCTCTCGAGCGCGTCGCGCCAGCTGGCCTGGAACCGGACCACCGGACGGTTCCTCCTCCAGCGCTGAGACGTCCGAGGGACCGTGTCTGGCGAGCCGTTCTTGCCGCGGTCATCCAGTCGTGGGGCCGGCAGTCCGCAAGGTACTTCCGACCGGTGCGCGCAATCGACCGCCGGGACCTTGCGTATTGGGCAACGAACCCCGACCCGGAGCCCAGCCCGATGACCCGCCTTCTCGTCGTGACCTTGACCCTGCTCGCGGCCGTTCCCGCCCTCGCCGACAAGCCCTCGACCCGCATCGACTGCGACCTGCGCGCGGACAAGGACGACGTGGTCTTGAAGGGCAAGGACGTGGTCATCGAGGCCGGGCGGAAGGTGAAGGACGCGGTGGCGGTGGACGGCAACGTCGTCCTGCGCAAGGGCGCGCGGGTGAAGAACGCCATCGCGCTCAAGGGCAAGGTGACGGTAGAGGCGGGCGCGGTGGTGGAGGACAGCGTCGTGGCCCTCGGCGGGAAGGCCGAAGTCGATCCCGGCGCGAAGGTCGGCAAGAGCCAGGTCTGGATCCACGAGGGGCTCCACGTCATCGACGAGAAGGGGGGACGCGTGGACCTCGACCTCTCGGTGAACGGCTCGAGCCTCGCGAAGCTCATCCTCGACGCCGTATTGAAGGACATCCGGGACTGCCAGGTCCGGCAGGAGTAGTGGGGGCCTGCGCGGATCGGGTCTCGCTGGCTTCGTCCGGCGGGAGCGGAGCGCCTGAGGTTTCCGAGCATTCCAGCCTCCCTTCGCAAAAAACCTCGCCGGCCAGTCGTCCTCGATCGTATCGGTTGGGCAGATGGCCCTGCTCATCGACGACCGAGCGCTGCTGGACGCCTTCCGCCGCGGCGAGCCGGCGGCACTGGGGAAGGTGTACCGGGAGTACGCCGGGATGCTCTTCGCCTTCCTCGCGAACGGCTTCGCGTTCGAGGGTGGGGCCGGGACTTCGGTCTTCAAGGGGGTGCGCGAGCCGTGGGCCCGGGAGGAGGCCGTGCAGGAGATCTTCGCCAGGGCCTTCTCCCCTCCCTCGCGACTCGCCTACGACGGGGTGCGCCCCTACCGGAACTACCTGCTGACCATCGCTCGCAACCACGTGCTCGACGCGCTGCGCCGCGGCGGCCGCGAGATCCTCGTCTCCGAGCCGGTCGAGTGGGACGCCACCAGCCCCGCCGCGGAGGCCGACGAGCTCGCCAGCTCCCAGGAACTCTCCGGGCACTGTGAGACCTTCGTCGGCGCGCTCGACCCCGAAGAGCGCCGGGTCTTCGACAGCCGCTTCCGCGGCGGGCTCTCAATCGAGCAGACCGCGAAGGTGCTGGGCATCACCGAGCACCGGGCCAAGAAGACCGAGGCCCTGCTGCGCAGGCGCTTCTTCGTCCACATGAAGTCGCTCGGCTACTTCGATGGCCTCGGCTACGGGCGCGAGGGGCTGCGCCGACTGAAGCTGGGAATGCTCCTGCTCCTGGGGACTGCCGCATGAGCTTCCACGTCCACGCACTCACCCGCTCTCGCATCCGTCGGCTCTTCGCGACTGGGCTAGCCCCGGCGGCGTATCGGAGCCTGCTGCACGAACTCCACCGCTGCCCTTCCTGCGCTGCGCTCTACTCGCGGCTCGAGCATCTCGAGTCGGCGCTCTGCCAGCCCGGAGGAGGCCCGAGCCCGTTCGCCCTGGAACGAGTGCAGGCCGCGGTCCTCTCCAGCACAGCCGAGCAAGAGGGCGAAGCGCGACGCTGGGCCTTGCTGCCCGTCGCCGTGGCGTGCGCGGCCGGATTGGGCCTCCTGCTGCTTCGAACCCCCGAGGCCACGGTCCCGGAACTGGCTGCCCGGAGCGCCGCCTCCGCCCGGAATGCCAACGTGGGAATCCGCGTCCTGCGCGTGGCCACGACCTCGCTGGAGGAGGCGACCACCTTCTCGCTCGACGACCTCGTGACCTTCACCTACACCAACGCGGACAAGTCGGTGCACTACCTCACCCTCTTCGGCGTCCAGGAAGACGGCCAGGTGCGGTGGTACTACCCGGGCGTCGGGGAGTCCGCGAGCCGGCGCATCTCGTCCGGCCACGTCGACGAGGCACTGGGTGACGGCATCCGGCTCTCGGTCAACCATCGGACGGGGTGGCTGCGGGTCACCGCGCTCTTCTCGCAACGGCCGCTCGACCGGTCCGAGGTCGAGACGGCCGTGCGCGCCGCTCCCCTCCCAGCGCTTCGAAACCTGGCTCCGCTGGATGTGGACCCCGACCTGCTCGAACACTCCCTGCTCGTGACGGTGACGTCGCCATGACGCTGTCCTCCCTCCTGCTCACCGCGATTGCCGCCAGCGCGGCCGCGCCCCTGCCGGTGGAACGCTTCGCGGTGGTCGTCGCCAACAACCAGAGCCTCGACGAGGGCGTCGCGGCGCTGGCCTACGCGGTGGACGATGGGGCGAAGTACTTCGAGCTGTTCCAGTCGCTCGGCATCCAGACGAAGCTGCTCGCTGCCTTCTCGCCGGAGGCGGCGAGGCGCTTCCCTGCCGCCGCAGCAGCAGCCGTGCCGCCGACCCGCACGGCGGTGCTCTCCGCGGTAGAGCAGACGTTCCAGCAGATCGGGCTGGCGAGCCAGGCGGGAGCGACGACGCACTTCTACTTCGTCTTCACCGGCCACGGGAACATCGGCCCGAACCGCGAGGGCTACGTCACCCTGGCCGACGCCCGGTTCCGCCGGAGCGAGCTGTACCGGGAGGTCCTGGCCCGCTCACCAGCGACCTTCAACCACCTGATCCTCGACGCCTGCTACGCCTACTTCTTCGTCCTCAAGAAGGGCGGGCCCGACAAAGAGGGCGACCTGCGCGAGGCTGTGCGCGCCTTCCTCAAGGCCGAGGACCTCGCGAGCCACCCGAACACCGGCGTGCTGCTCGCCTCCTCGAGCTCCTCGGAGACGCACGAGTGGAGCCGGTGGGAGGCCGGCATCTTCTCGCACGAGCTGCGCAGCGGGCTCCTCGGGGGCGCCGACGTCGACGGGGACGGGCGGGTGACCTACGCCGAGGCGGCGGCGTTCGTGGAGGCGGCCAACGCCGCCATCGACGTGCCCCGGGCACGCCTGCGGGTCTTCTACCGACCGCCTACCACGGCCCCCGGGGTCGCCCTCGTCCACACCGCCCCGCTCCAGGCGCTGCCCACGCTCGAGATCGAACCGGGGCACGCTGGCCAGTTCCACATCGAGGACGCCCGCGGTGTGCGCGTCGCCGACTTCCATCCCAGCGCCGAGCGGCCCGCGCGCGTGGCGCTCGTCGGACAGGCCCCGTTCTGGGTGCGCACTGGCGAGCGCGAGGCGCTCCTCCCTCCAGGGCCCCGGGTCCTCACCTCGCAGCTCTCCTTCGCCCCCGAAGCTGCGGCAGCCAGGGGCAGCGTGGAGCAGACGTTCCGCAAGAACCTCTTCCTCCTGCCCTTCGGACCGAGCTACTTCCGGTCGGCCGTGGAGGAGCGGGCGCGGCTGGAGAGGGACCTGCGAGTGGAGGCGCTGCTCTCCCAACCCGCGGAGGCGACGCGGCCCAAGCAGGTCGCGGGATGGCTCGGGGTCGGGACCGGACTCGCGCTCGGCGCGGCGGGCGCGGTGGCGTACGGAATGGCCACCTGGTCCCACGACCGATATGACGCCGCCTCCACCCGCGAGGCAGCGCTCCGCCATCGACGGCAGACCGAGGACCGCCTGCTCGCCGCGCGCGTGCTGGCCGGTGCTGCGGGCGCCCTGGCCGTGACCGGGGGCGTGCTGTTGGTGCTCGACTGGGACGACCTGCGCTCGGTGCGAGTCGAGCCTGCCAGCTCCCGCTCGCCCCCCGGCCACTGATTTCGCGCCGAAGACCGCAGGTGCTGCGTAGAGGGCGGCAGGAGGTCGCACAATGCACAAGCTCGTCGCGGTCGCTCTTCTCTTCAGCCTGGCCCTGGGCACAGGCTGCGGATTCCAGTTCCACAACCCGGTGGAGCAGTGCCCGGAGGGAGGCTGCCTGGATGGCGGCCTGCTCGCCACGGACGCCGCCCTGCCCGACGCCTCACCCTGGCAGTCGGAGGTGATCGCCCCGACCGACCCTCTCCTGCACGACGTCTCCTTCGTCTGGAACGCGCCAACGCCGATGGTGACGTGCTCCACCGGCGACACCACCATGCTCGGACTCCGAACGGAGAAGGGATGGGCAACGGACGCTCTCAGCAGCGGCGCGACGGGCAGCTTCCTGCGCGCCCTGCCCAGCACCTCAGTCCCCAGGAACGCGGCGTTCGACGGTCTTGGTCTGCGCTATGGCGAGTGGACCGGGCTCGAGTGGGACCGCTACCCGATCGACTTTCCGAGCCGGGCCGACGCGATCCCCGGCGTCGCCTCGGACGCGAAGCGCGCCGGGCTGCACATGGCCGCCTGCGTGGAGGGGCGGTTGCTCTACGCACGATGGGACGGCAACAAGACGAAGGTCGAGTTGCACCAGGAAGACCTCGGTCCCTGCGACCCAGGCGCCCCGACGGTCCTGGTGGACGACCACGACAACGCACACGTCTTCTACGGCTCCAACGGCGGCGCCCGGCATTCGGCAGGGACCCTTGGCCGCTGGTCGAGCGAGCAAGCCCCGCAGAGCGCCAACGCCTCCCGCCTCCATGCTGCCGTCCTGAAGAATGGGGTCCCCATCTACTGCGCCGATGAGCCAGGCGCGCTCGAGGGCTCGACCAGCATCGTCTGCCACTCGCTCAGTCACGGCGCGTGGACGAGCCGGCTCGCCGTGCCCAACCAGAAGGGTCTGCGGTTCATGGACTTCGCCCTCGCGGACGACGAGAGCCCTCGGTTCCTCTATTCCCGAACCACGAAGGTCGCAGACGGCAAGTGGACGCGGACCCTCCTCTACGCCGCCGAAACCCCGCTGGGCCTGACCGAGACCGCGGTGTTCGAGGACTCCCTCACCGAGCCGGACCCGGGCAGCGGGGCGCTGGCGCTGGACTCCTCGGGCCTGCCCCACGTCGTCGTTCGCCGGGGCGGCAACCTCGTCCATGTCTACCTGACCCAGGCCCAGGTGCCCTCGACCCCGTGGTTCGCACCGTTCAGCAAGGTCCAGGTGGTGCGTGGGATTCCCAGCGGTACGCAGTCCGTGAGCGTCTCCGTCGCGCTGGCCGGCGACGAGCCGTTCCTGGCCATCGCGGACGACTCTGGGGACCACTTCGCCACCCGCTCGAACGGTTCTTGGACGACGGCGAGCCACACCCGCTCTTCGCTCCCAGGGACCATCGCGGCGGTGGATGGGACCGTCCCTGCGGCCCTGTCCTACTCCCCGGCCGACCTCTTCTTCATCGAGAGGACCGCCACCGCGTGGAACACCTTCAGCCTCCTGCCCAACTCCGCCGAGTGGGGCCACTTCGCAGCGTCGCCCAGCGCGGCAGGGGTCCACGTCTCGACCGTCCGCGCAGACGGCATCCTTCGGTACGGACAGTGGGGTGGAGACCGCAACTCGATGGTCGAGTTGACCTGGGAGGATCTCGAGGCAGTGGGAGAAGCCACCTGGCCCCTGGCGCCGCTGACGGGCCCACGCGGCGACCTGCACCTCCTGGCCTTCAACCAATCGACGAAGCGTCTCTTGGCGTTCCACCGCACCCGGGGAGGCTGGTCCAAGGAGGTGCTCCGCGAGAACTACGACGGGTGGCAGGGAGGAGCCGTTGCGACCTTCGACCCGCAAGGCGAACTCATGTACTGCTGGGCCGACCCAGGCGCGACCGTCCACTCGCTCAGCGCGAGCTGCGCCCGGAAGGTCGCAGGGCAATGGAGCGTGCAGCCCGTGTACGCGAACCGGCTCTTGTCCTTGAAGGGCATCCACTTCAACTCGGCCCAGCGCCTGGAACTGCTCGTCGGCCCCGTGAGTCAGTCTCCTTTCGATCGGCTGGAACGATGGGTGGAGGACGGGAGCGGCTGGCAGCCCTCCGACCTCGTTCGCGCGCCACCCAACTCGGAGTTGCGAAGCTCGAACTGGACCTTCGACTCCAAGGGCGTAGGCCACCTGGGGATCGCCAACGACGACCGCATCTACCACATGGAGTGGGGCCCCTGAGCCACTCGCCTTGACACCTCGGACCGCCGCGGCTCCCCGCCGCGGCGGTTCGTGACCAGGTGCGCCGATTTCCGAGCGCCTTCACGCGGCGGGGCTATCCTCCGCGCCATGCGCACGCTCCCTTCGACCCTCTTCCTCCTGGCCTGCCTCGGCGGCTGCTCCAG
>CAZAIE010000412.1:0-6634 GCA_964485035.1 uncultured Myxococcaceae bacterium
GAGCCGGTGGCCGACCGCGAGAACCTGGTGCTGGACGTGGGCCTCGCCACCTCCTACGCGGCCAAGGCGCACGCCGAGACGTACTACATCGAGCTCTCCATCGACGAGAAGACCGACCCGGCGAAGCAGTCGCTCAAGCTCTTCGCCTCGCAGATCCTCGATCGAGGCAGCAACGCGGGCGCGAACGCCATCGAGAGTCCGCTGGAGTGGCTGGCGGCGGTGCGACTCGCGGCGGCCCCCTTCTCCGGCGCAGAGGTCGGCGCGCGCGTGGTGCAGCTGCAGGGCTTCGGCAAGCCCACCGAGGGCCTCCCGCTGCGCCGCCTCACCACCGGAGTCGTGGACGCGCGCTACGAGCGCGAGGTCGGCGAGAGCGGACGGCTCACCGGCTACGCCGAGCTCGCCGGCTCGCACGACCGCGCCACCGGGGACGACGGCTGGGCGGCGATGGGCCGGATGCGCTTCGCCCACCCGTCGCTGGAGGGCACCCTCTCGGCGCGGCACCAGAGCCGCGGCTTCACGCCCATGGGCTCGGACCGCGGGATGTTCGGGCGGCTGGACGACGAGCTGCGGGCGAGCGCCACCGGCTACCCCACCCGCTGGCTGCCGCTGACCGCGTTCTACACGCGCGAGATGTCCACCACCGAGGACGGCGGCGCGGGGGTGGTGCAGCACGCGATGGGCCGCATCCAGCTCACGCGGGAGGGGCTGCCCTCGCTCTCGTTCCAGGGCGGGCACACGCTCTTGCAGGACCCGGAGGAGACGACCAACCGCTTCAAGCTGGTGAGCCAGGCCGAGTACGACCTCGCGCAGTGGCCGCTGAACTACCTGGGCATCAAGCGCTTCTCGGTGCGCGGGCTCTACAGCTACTCGCAGGGCCGCACCGACGAGCAGGGCAACTACCTGCACGCCGACCGGGTGCAGCTGGCGCGGGTGGAGGCGAAGCTCTCCCCGACCAACACCGAGTCCGCCTATGCGCTGTTCCGCACGCGCACCGTGGGGCTGCAGAGCGAGGACGGCGGCCGCTTCGACCTCTCGCTGTACCACTGGGAGCTGAACGCAGGCGCGCGCAGCGCCATCATCCCGGGCGTCCTGCCGCAGGCGAACTACACCGTCCTCTACGACGACGACCGCACCTCCCCCACCGCGCCGCTGCGCACCTCGAAGGGCAGCTTCTCGGGCGCCCTGGGCATCTACCCGGGGCAGTGGGTGAGCCTGCTCACCCCGGTGGTGCTGGAGCCGCGCTACTCGCTCTCCAACGACGAGAAGGCGGAGGGCGAGATCAAGACGCTGTTCCACCGCACCCACCGCATCGACAACCGGCTGGTGTGGGCGGGCTCGCGGCTGGAGCTGGAGTTCTACCAGCTGTGGGAGCTGCAGCAGGTGGCCGAGGACGGGCACCCCGACGGCCGCAAGCTGGAGCTGCGCAACCGCGTGGTCTTCCGACCCGTCTTCGCCTCGCCCATCACCTTCCGGCTCAACTACATCGGCCAGAAGGAGCTGAACGACCGCGAGGTGGCCCCCGACGCGGCCGAGTGGGGCGCGATGTCCACCTACGAGTCGGTGCTCGAGTGGCTGATGCGCTGGAACAAGACCATCACCACCAAGGCGAAGCTGAACTACACCTGGGCGCGCGCCGAGGACGTGGTGATGGTGGACGCCACCTCGAAGATGGCCTCGGTCCAGGACTACGTGCAGCAGCGGTTCGGCGGCGAGCTGGAGTTCCGCCTCTTCCCGCTGGAGGACGCCGCCCGGCTCTTCGTGCTGCAGCGCGACCGCGTCTACCGGCTCTGGGGCCGCGGGGGCGGCTCCACCGACGCGTGGGGCTTCGACGTGGCGCTGGGGGCCATCTGGACCTTCCGCGACAACCTCTACCTCGACGCCGAGGTCGCCTACCGCCGCATGTTCTGCCTCGAGCAGCCGTGCACCGACGTCCACGCCCTGGAGCCCCGCCTGCTCCTCACGTTCAACATCTGATCGGCGGATCGCCACCATGCGGTGGGCACTCATCTCGGGACAGAGGGGCTCCGACAAGTCCGGCACGGCCCGGCGGCTGGTCGCTGCGCTGAGCGCGCAAGGCCTGAAGGTCGCGGGCTTCACGCAGCGCCGGCTCCCCTCCCCCGAGGGAGAGAGGAAGCGCTACCTCCTGGAGCGCATCGGGACTGGCGAGCAGGTGTTGCTCGCAGACGAGGGGATCGAGGGCGCCGCGCAGGAGTCGCACTGCACGCACGCCTTCGCCAAAGGCGCCTTCGCGCTCGCCTTGGGGTGGCTTCGGGAGGACGGCCCCGCGGCGCAGGTCCTGATGCTGGACGACGTGAGCAAGCTGGAGACGCAGGGCAAGGGCCACGCCCCAGCCGTCCGCTGGGCGCTCGAGCAGCCGGGCAGGCTGGTGGTGCTCAGCGTCCGGGCGAAGCAACTCTTCTACGTGATGGAGAACTTCGGCATCCAGGACGAACCGGTGGCGGTGCTGGAGCTGCCGGCAGACGCCGCCGAGGAGGCCCGGTTCGCCTCCTCGGTCGCGAGCGCCGTCACGACCTCCGGTTGAGACCTACCGGCCGATCATGACCTCGGTGGCCTTCACCACCGCGACGATCGCGTCGCCCACCTTCAGGCCGAGGCGCTCCGCCGAGCTGGTGGTGATGACCGAGACCAGCTCCTGGCCCCCGACGTCCACCACGACCTCCGCCATCAGGTCGCCCTTCCTCAGCTGCTTGACCGTGCCCTTCAGCTGGTTGCGTGCGCTCAGCTCCATGTCCGTCCTCCTGGTCGGCGAGTGCTCGGCGGTGAGGTAACGGGGTCGTGGACGGGCATCAACCACGACGCACGGCTGGCGGCGGGGTATGAAGGAGCCCCGATGCGCTCCTGGCCGCTCCTGGCACTGCTGGTCCTCACCTCGTGCCGGCCGCGCGCGGAGCTGGTGGTCTTCCACTCCGAGGAGCTCTCCCCGCTCCTCGGCGACCTGGCCGAGGGGCTGCGCCGCGCCGACCCGCCGCTGCGCCTGCGCCTCGCCCCGTCCGACCCGCTCACGGCGGTGCGCAAGGTCACCGAGCTCGGGCAGGCGCCCGACCTGCTCGCCGTGACCGACGCCGCCCTCCTCGCCCCGCTGGTCTCCCCGGCCGCCACGCCGGTCCCCTTCGCGACCGACGAGGTGGTGCTCGCGCACCGCGACCACAGCCGCTTCACCGACGAGATCACGACCGCCAACTGGCCCGAGGTCCTCGCGCGCGAGGGCGTGCGGCTGGGCTGCGCCTCCCCCGAGACCTCCGAGGTGGGCGTCCACGCCCGGCTCGTCTGGCAGCTCGCGGGACAGGACGGCCTGGCCGCCCGCTGCCAGCTCGGGAACACGGTCGCCGGCAGCACGGAGCTGATCGCGGCGCTCGAGTCCCGCGCCGTCGACTACGTCTTCGTCCACCGGTCCACCGCCTCGAGGCACCACCTGAAGGTCACCTCGCTCCCGCCGGAGTGGAACCTCTCCCGGCCCGAGCTCGACCCCGCCTACTCCCGTGCGGCGGTCCACGCCCGGGGTCGCGAGCACCGGGGCCGCGCGCTCACCTGTGCCCTGCTCCCGCTGCGCAACCCGGAGGCCTCCCGGCGCCTCCTCGACGCCCTCGCCTCCCCCGCCGGACAGCGGGCGCTCGAGCGCGCGGGCTTCCGGCCGCTGCCCACTCCTGGCAGCATCGGTGCCCGATGACCCTCGACTGGAAGCTCGGGGCGCTGGTCGCCCTCCTCATCGTCGCGTTCCATGCCGTGCTCTCGCTGCTGCCCGAGCCGCCGTTCACGCACTCGATGAACCTGGTGCTGCTCGCGACCAACCTCTACGTCGCCTACTGCGCCGGGACCGTCTTGCGGCGGCGCACCGGGCGGACCCTGGCGGTGTTCCTCGCAGGCTACGCCGGGCTCTTCCTGCTCACGCTGGTGCTGATGGGCAAGAAGCCGCTCTTCATCCTGCTCGTCGTGGCCTGGTCCAGCCTGTTCGGCTCGCCGGTGCTCATCGGCTTCCTCGCCGTCTTCGTCGCCTGCTTCCTCCTCTTCCAGCCCTACTCGTTCGAGGCCTTCGTCCCGCTGGCGCTCTTGTACGCGCTCCTGGTCCGCCTGCGCCGAAAGGCCCCGCCGTTCCTGCTCGCCTGCCTGGGGCTCGGCCTCCTGGGCCTGCTCGCGGTCCTCTTCCCGATCATCCACCTCGCCTTCCAGGACTCGCTGCAGACCCTGGCGCACACCCTCGGCCGCGACGACGTGCTCGAGGCGCTGGGCCTGAGCGTCCTCAGCGCCACGGTCGCGACGGTGCTGCTGGCGCTCTGGGGGATCCCGCTGGGCTACGCGCTGGCGCGGCTCTCGTTCCCCGGCAAGCGCTGGGTGGAGGCGCTGGTGGACCTGCCCATCCTGGTGCCGCAGTCGGTGGCCGGGGTCGCGCTGATGCTGCTGTTCGGCCCCGGCAGCCCGCTCGGCGCAGGCCTGGAAGGGCTGGGGGTCAAGGTCTCTGGGAGCCTCCTGGGACTGGTGCTCGCGCAGGTGTTCGTCGCCAGCCCCTTCCTGGTGAAGTCGGCGATGACCTCCTTCGAGGCGGTGCCGCTGCAGCTCGAGCACGCCTCGCGCAGCCTGGGGGCCTCGCCCGCCGCGACCTTCGCCCGCATCGCCGTGCCGCTGGCGAGCCGGGGCATCCTGGTCGGGGTCGCGCTCGCGTGGGGCCGGGCGATCAGCGAGTTCGGGGTCATCGTCCTGTTCGCCCCGTCACCCGTGAGCGCTCCGATGCTGGTGCACACCGAGTTCCTGCGCGCCGGAGCCAGCGAGAGCCGGCCCATCGCTGTGCTCTTGCTCGCGACGTGCCTCTGGTTCTTCGTGGTGCTGCGCTTCGCCGAGCGGCTGGTGCCGTTCGGGCTCTCCCGGCGCCGGGAGGGAACATGAGCGTCGAGCTTCGCGCGGTCTCCCGCCGCTTCGGCGACTTCCGCCTCGACCGGCTCGGGCTGCGGCTCGGCGACGGCGAGTACTGGGTGCTGCTGGGCCCCTCGGGCTGCGGCAAGTCACTCTTCCTGCAGACCCTCACCGGGCTGCACACCCCCGAGTCGGGGACGATCCACGTCGGCGGCCAGGACGTGACCCTGCTCCCGCCCGAGGCGCGCGACGTGGGGCTGGTCTTCCAACAGGCGGCGCTGTTCCCGCACTACGACGTCGCCGGCAACATCGGCTACGGCCTGCGCGCGCGGGGAGTCCCGGCGGACGAGCGGCGGCGGCGGGTCGCGGAGATCGTCGCGGCCCTCAGGCTCGAGCCGGTGCTCGGCCGCCCGGTGGCCACGCTCTCCGGGGGCGAGGCGCAGCGGGTGGCCATCGCCCGGGCGCTGGCGATCCGCCCCTCGGTGCTGCTGCTCGACGAGCCGCTGAGCCTGGTGGACCACAACCTGCGGCTCGAGCTCCAGTCGGAGATCAAGCGCATCCACCACGAGTTCGGGCTCACCACCCTGCACGTCACCCACAGCCGCGAGGAGGCCCAGGCCATGGGCGACCACTGCGCCGTGATGTTCGCAGGGACGGTGGTGCAGGCGGGGCCGACCGACCAGGTCTTCGCCCGCCCCCGCTGCGCCTTCGTCGCGCGCTTCCTGGGCGGGGAGACGCCGAGCGAGGACCCGCCGGGGTGCGACCGCGCCTGCCTCGCCTCCGCCACCGGCCGGTGCCGCTCGCCCGGGGGAGGGGCCTGATGGAGCCCGAACGCCTGCCGCTCTCGAAGTTCTTCAACGCGCCGTTCCTCTCGCTGGACCAGACCAGCGTGGAGATGGCCTCGCTGCTGCTGCTCTTCCTGGCGGTGATCCTGGTCTCGCAGGTGAAGCGCCACCGCCAGCTGGTCCGGCGCGGCGTGCAGGTGGTCTCGGTCTTCGTCTTCTTCTACGTGGTCTACTCGTGCCTGGGCGTGTTCGGGATGATCCGCAACTCGCTCTACGGGCTCACCCTCATCGGCACGGTCTACACCGAGTCCTTCTACTGGATGGCGCTGCCGTGGGTGGTGCTGGCGGCGACGCTGGTCGCCGGGCCGGTGTTCTGCAGCTGGATCTGCCCGACCGGAACGCTGCAGGACTGGGTGGGCCTTCTGCGCAAGCGGCTGCCTCCCTCCCTGCTGCGGCGGACCCGGCTGAACCTCGTACTGGTGGCCCTCTTCTTCGTCGGCTTCCTCGCCCTGGTCATCGCCCTGAGCCTCGAGAAGCAGATGTTCATCGAGGACTCGAGCCTCCACTGGGCGGCGGCGCTGCTGCTCATCGTCTACCTGGTGCTGATCGGCGTGCTCGACGACCTGCCCACCCGCTCGCTGCGCGCCCTGAGCGTCCTGGCCATCTTCGTCACCGCCATCTCGCACCTCATCGTGACCTCCCCGGTCCACTTCGCATTCACCAGCCGGGACGACCCGGCGAGCGCCACGGCGACGCTGGTGCTGGCGGTGGCCTCGCTCTTCGTCCTGCGTGCGTGGTGCCGCTACCTCTGCCCGTGGGGCTACCTGATGGGGTTCGTGCACCGCTTCTCGCGGGTGCGCATCGTGCGTGACCGGTCCCGCTGCAACGACTGCGGTGCGTGCGAGAAGGGCTGCGACGTGGGCGCCATCGCCCAGGGGGAGGTCCGCGTCGACCACTGCCAGTTCTGCTACGTCTGCGTGGAC
>CAZAIE010000413.1:0-6633 GCA_964485035.1 uncultured Myxococcaceae bacterium
CGCGCCGCTCGGCCTGGGGGAGGAGCTCGGGGGGCAGGTCGGTGCTTCCGAAGAGGGCGTCGCCCGCGTCGGCCCAGACCACGGCGCCCGACTCTCCCCGCACCCGCTCGAGCACGGTCGCCAGCCGCGCCACGCCCCCCGAGGTGCGGCGGGGGTCGGAGAACGGGAGCAGCTGCCCCTGCAGCCCCGCGGTGACGACCAGGGTGAGCTGGCGAGGCGCCGCCCCGCCGCGCGGACACGAGGCACCGCTCAGCGCAGCCAGGAGCCCCAGGAGCACCAGCGTGGACGCGACGGACGCGCCCGGGCGCCTACCAGAGGATGCTCTCGACCAGCTCGTCGATCTTGGAGGCGAGTGCATCGAGCCCGTTGGCCTTGGAGAGGAAGCCGTCGGCGCCCACCTGCTCGGCGAGCTTCTCCAGCTCCTCGTCGGAGAGGGAGCTGAACAGGACGATGGGGATGTCCTGGGTGTCGTACTCGTGCTTGAGCACCCGGCAGATGTCGGTGCCCTTGGCCTCCGGCATGTGGATGTCGGTGAGGATGAGGTCGGGACGCCAGCCCTGCAGGGTGGCCTCGAACTCGGCGAGGGTGGAGGTGGCCCGCACCTCGTAGCCCCGCTGCTCGAGCACCGACTTCTCCATCAGGAGCGCGATCTCGCTGTCGTCGATGAGAAGGATCCGCTTCTTGTCCACTCCGACCTCCCGAGCCAAGCGCGCGCCATCATGCACCAATGGCCCGGACGGGTAAACCAGTTCGGCCGCAGCGGGAACTCCCGGTGGAGGTGGTTTGACACCGCCCGCCGAGCGGGACTAAGAGGCGGGCCCTCTGCGACCGAGGCCCCGACCATGCCAGGCACTTCTTCGTCCCCGCCCCGCCGAACGGTCGTCGTCTCCGAGCGGCTCCCCGCAGACCTGGCCAAGGCCCTGGCAGCCGCGGGCTTCGAGGTGCGGACCAACGGCGACCCTTCCGCGCCGGACGTCCTGCTCGCCGAGCCGCCCTCCGCGGGTCCGGACGGCGTCGAGACGGTCATCGCCACGCGGGCCGGGGCGCTGCTGGCCCGGCTGGGCGACGGGGTGCCGGCGCTGCACGAGGCGGTGATGAAGCCGGCGGAGCGGGGCCTGTTCAAGGCGGTCCTCACGCACACCGCGAACCACCTCGGTCGCGCCTCGAAGATCCTGGGGCTGGACCGCAACACCTGCGCCCGCAAGGCCCGCGCCTTCGGCCTGGTGGACGAGCCCTCGCGGGGCCGCAAGCCCGTGACCAAGCCCTCGCGGGCGAAGGCCGCAAGGCCCACGCCTCGCGGCACGAAGCGGACGAAGTGACCCGGCGGCAGCGGCTGGTAGAGTAAGGCCTCTCGGGGGGAGGGCCGATGGCCGCCGACGGCAGCGCCGACCGCAAGAAGCAGACGCTGGGCGCAGAGCTCTGTGCGGGGTTCAAGAAGGTCCTCGACGGCTACAAGCTCTACGACCGCAACCACCAGGCCCACGCCCAGTTCCAGGAGGGGCTGCACGCGAAGCTCTCGGCCTTCCTCGAGCAGTACGAGGAGCTGGAGGTGGAGGTCTCGGCCTTCACGCTCTCGGTGGCAGGCAAGGCCGGGGTCGAGGCCCAGAAGCGCGAGGACTCCATCTCCCATCCGTTGTTCCTCGACGGGGTGAAGAAGGTGGTCTTCACACCCGGGCTCTCGTACGACGAGGTCGGCCGCTTCATGCGCCTGTGGGAGGCCTCCTTCGCCGACGTCGAGGGCCGGGACACGAGCTTCGTCACCCGCTTCTGGGAGGCAGCCTTCACCCACCTGCGCGTGGAAGCGGTGGAGACCTTCGCCGAGGGCACCTCCGACAAGTCCGAGAAGGGGAAGGAGAAGTCCACCGACCAGATCCAGGCGGTGATGAAGGAGCTGATGTCGGGACGGCTGGGCAACCTCGGGAGCGGCGGGGCGACGGCCCGGGTGGTGCGTGCCACCCGCGAGGACCTGGCGCTGATGCGCATGGACGCCCTGGCCGACCTCACCCCCGAGGACCTCGCCCGCCACGACGCCCCGCCCGAGGCCGGGCTCCAGGGCCTGGACCCGAAGGACGCGGCCGCGCTCTCGGAGGAGCTGCAGCGTGACCACGGCACCGACCTGAAGCGCAGCGTCCGCGCGCTGGCGCTGGGCGCAGTGGGCGGCACGCCCGCGGAGCTGGACCAGGTGGGCCGGGTGGTGGGCGAGGTGTTCGTCAACCTCTCCGAGTCGGGCCACGTGCTGGAGGTGGCGGCGACCCTCAAGTCGCTCGCGGGCTTCGTCCGCGCGGAGCCGAGACAGGTCGGGGCGCGCAGCGAGGTCTCCCGGAGGATCCTGCAGACGCTCGAGGCCCCCAAGGTGCTCGACGCCGCCGCCAAGGCGCTGGAGGACCCGCTTATTGCGGACGCCGGCGTCGCGGTGCTCTCGCTGGCGCCGGCCAGCACCGTCGGCCCGCTCATCGACCGCGCCTCGGGACTGGGAACTCCCGAGGCCCGCAGCAAGATCCTGGAGCTGGCGGTGGGAAAGAACCCGCTGCCGGACATGCTTGCGGCGCCGCTGCCCCGCACCGACGAGCCGGTGGCGCTCGAGCTGCTCCGGCTCGCCGGGGTGCTGGGCGCGGCGCACGGCGCGGCGTGCGCACTCGCAGGCCTGTCTCACCCGGCGGTCGGGGTGCGCCGGGCCTCGCTCAAGGCGCTGCCCAAGGCGGACATCCTCGCCGCCCGGTCGATCATCGAGAACCTGGTGCTGGACCCGGTCAAGGACCTGCGCCGGGCGGCCGGCGACGCCCTGCTCACCGTGCGCCACGAGGGACTCACCCCGCTGCTCGAGCAGCTCCTGGGCCGGCCCGACGTCGATGACGCCGAGCGCAAGTGGGTGTACTTCGCGCTGGGGAGGCTGGGCGGACAGAAGCCCGCGGCGATCCTGCTCAAGGAGTTCGCGGCCAGCCGCGAGCAGGACGTGCGCTGCTCGTGCGCGCTGGCGCTGGGGACCTGCGGCGACCCCTCGGCGCGCCCGGCGCTCCAGGCGGTGGCCGGCAAGTTCTTCGGGCCCAAGGAGCTGAAGGAGGCCTGCCGGGAGGCGCTGCAGCGCCTGCAGTCGCGGGGCGCGCCGGAGAAGGGGGCGGGCCGATGACCACCGACGTGAACGCGGACCTCGGCTTCGACCGCCAGGAGGAGGAGGCGCAGCGCGCGGCCCGCAACCTCCTGGTGAAGGTGACCCTGGCCCTGAAGCTCGCCGCGATGCACCAGCTCACCAACGCCGCGCTCGGCCAGCCGGTGGCCGCGATGATCGACGCGGTGAACCAGCTGATGGCCGGCAAGCCGATCCCCCTGGCGTCGATCGGCGAGAACTTCTTCCTCTCCAAGGAGCTCCTGCGCCTGGACTCCAGCTCCTTCGAGAGCGGCCAGACGCTGCGCGCCATCTTCAAGCGCCTGGGCATCCACGAGCTCGCCTTCACCCGCCCGCTCGACGAGGCGGGCTTGCGCCACTTCCTCGCCGCCTACCAGGCCTGCTTCCACGGCCAGGCCCCGGGGACCCTCGTCAAGGGCCAGTTCTCGGGCATCGTCCCCCGGGTCCTCAACCAGGCGGAGCAGGACGCCTACGGCGCCAAGAAGATCGACAACCGGCAGAACGTGCTCAAGCAGTACGTGGGCCTCTCCCTGGCGGTGAAGGAGGCCTCGGAGCAGCTCCGCGCCGGCCGGCCCGCGCGCTACGCCCGCCTGCGCCGCTCGCTCCACGCGCTCGCCGACGCCGCGGCCGGCTACGAGTCGCTGCTGGTGGGCCTCACCCGCCTGCCCTCGCTGCGCGGGGAGCCCCACTACCACCTCGCCTCGGTGGCCGCGCTCTGCCTGGTGATGGGCCGCAAGCTCGGCCTGCCTCGCCCGGCGCTCAGCGACCTCGGCCTCGCGGCGCTGCTGCACGACCTGGCCCGCGCCGAGCTGCCGGCCTACTCCGGCTTCCCGGAGGAGCTCGAGGCCCGCGAGACCGGCGCCGCCCGGGTCCCGCTGAAGAGCATGTTGCGCGCCTGCTCCGGCGGCCTCAGCGCCAGCGTCCTCAGCCTCGCCTCCTGCGCCTCCGAGCTGCCGCTCCGGGCGGACTCGGCCGACGCGCCCAGCTCGGTCGCGAGGCTCATCGCCGTCCCCTGCGCCTTCGACCGCATGACCGCTCCGCAGCACCCCGCCCGCGCCCTGCCCCCGGACCAGGCGCTGCGGCTAATTTTGGACCGCGCCCCGGGCCGCTTCGACCTGCGCGCCGCCCGGTTGTTCGCGGGGGTCGTGGGCTTCTTCCCGGTGGGGACGACCGTGCGGCTCACCACCGGAGAGGTGGCCGTGGTGCTGGAGACCCCTCGCCAGCCGGCGATGGCGGCCCGACCCCGGGTGAGGGTCGTCCAGTCGCCCAAGGGCCGCACCGGCTACGTGCTGGACCTCGCGGAAGCGAGCGTCCCCTCCCGCATCGCAGCGGCCATCGACCCCATCGACGAGCCGATGAACGTCAACGTGGCCCAGCTCCTGCTCGCCTGAAAAGCCCAGCGCTCCCAGTCGCTTACCAGGCAAGCGCCGCAACTTCCCGTTCCGACTTGGCTTTCCCGGCCCCTGACGCAGCGCGCCACCTCCTTATATGGGAGCGCGCGGCCGGAGCGATTCGAGGGCCTGGGAGGCTGCGGCGATGCCCTCGCGCCAGCCGAGGCGGTGGGACTGCTCGAGCGCGAGCCGGAGCCGGCCGAGACCCTCGTCGCGCTGGCCGGTGGCGACCAGCAAGCGGCCGGCGTTGTAGTGGATGCGCGCGACGCCGATGCGGTCGCCGGCGCGCTCCGCCTTCTCCAGCGCCTCGGCGGTGAGTGGGAGCGCCGCGCGCGGGTCGCCCATCGCCGAGAGCGTGGCCGCGAGGTTCAACAGCGCCCGCGACTCGCCCAGGGCGCTGCCCGCTCGCTGGGCCTGGGCGCGGGCGTTCTCGAAGAACTCGCGGGCCCGCTGGGGCTTGTCGAGCCGCAGGTGGAGCCGTCCGAGCTGGTTGAGGTAGCGCCACATCAGGTCCTTCTCGGCGCCGGGCGCGCCGGCCACGGCGTGGAGCCCCTCGGTCAGCTCGCGGACGGCCTCCTCGAAGGCGCCGCGGGTCTCGTAGGCGGCGGCGACGTCGGCACGGAGGGCGGCGAGCACCGCCGGCTGCGGCTCGGCCGCCGCGAGCGCCAGGGCTTCCTGCAGCGACCCGAGCGCCTCGCCCGCCCGACTGAGCTTGAGCAGCGCCAGCCCGCGCTGGCGCAGCGCCTCGGCCCGCTGCGGCCGCGCGCGATCGGCCGGGACCTGCGCCAGCACCGGGTCGACGAGGGCCAGCGCCGCCTCGGGGCCCAGCACCTGCTGCGCGGCGCACGCCTGGGCAGCCAAGGAGAGGAGCTGGGCCGCGACCTCGGGCCCGGGCGCTCCGCCCTTCGCCGCCTCCCGGGTGGCGAGCGAGAGGGCGTGGCGGAAGCGGTCGGCGGCCCCGGCGTGATCGCTGCGCTCGGCCAGCTGCTCGGCGGCGAGGGCGAGGTAGCGGATGCCCTTGCGGAGCTGGTCGGCCGCAAGGAAGTGGCGGGCCATCAGCTCCACCGAGCCGTCGGCGCCCACGCCCTGCTCCAGCGCCTCGGCGAGCCGCAGGTGCAGGTGCCTGCGGTCGGCCTTCATCACCTGGCCCAGCACCGCCTCGTGGCCCACGGCTTGGGCGAACTGCATGCACCCCGCACGCTCCGAGTGGGTGACGAAGCCGCGGTTGGCGCACTCCTCCATCGCCGCGGCGAGGTCCACGCCGCCGTCGAGGGTCGCCGCCACCAGCTCCAGGTTGAAGACCCGGCCGGCCACCGCCGCGTGCCGCAGCGCCACCCGGGCCGGCTGCGAGAGGGCGTCGAGCCTCGCGCCCAGGAGCAGCTGCAGCGTCTCCGGCAGCCGGACGTCGGCGAGCGAAGCGGTGGAGCGCCAGGTGCCGCCCGCGAGTTGGAGCCCGCCGCCCTCGATGAGGCTGCGCACCACCTCGCGGGTGAAGAGGGGGTTGCCCTCGGCGCGCTGGGCGATGAGCTCGACCGCGTCCGCGGGGACCTCGGCGCCGCCCAGCTCCGAGCGCGCCAGATCGAGCACCGAGGCGCGGTCCAGCCGGGCCAGCTCCAGCCGCGGCGCGTTCACCAGCAGCCGCGTGGTGTCCCCCGGCCGCGCCGCTCCCACGATCGCCAGCCGGCCCGCCGCGAACCGCGCGCGCAGCGCCTCGACCACCTCCAGCGAGGCGGCGTCGGCGAGGTGCAGGTCGTCGAGGAGCAGGCACAGCCCCTTGGGCTCGCTGGCTCGGGCGAAGGCCTCCAGCACCACCGCGCGGTCGAGCTTCTGGGACTCGTCGCGCTCGAAGCCGGGCAGCGCCGGGGCGCTGCCGAAGAGGTGGCGCAACCGGGCGAGGTCCTGGATCGCCAGCCCCAGCGAGGTGAGCTCACCCAGCCGCTGGTCGGCCTCGTTGGGGGCCGGGGGGGCGCCGCCGCAGAGAGCGAACACCGCCTCGCGGACGAGCTCCAGCGGGACCGGGGTGCCGAAGCGCCCGGCCCGGGCCGCACAGACCCGCATCCCCAGCGCCGCGGCGCGGCTGCCCACCTCGCGGAGGAGCCGGCTCTTGCCCATCCCGCC
>CAZAIE010000414.1:0-6624 GCA_964485035.1 uncultured Myxococcaceae bacterium
AGGCGCTGCGCGAGAGCCCGCGGCTGCAGGCGCAGGCGCTGCGGCGGACCCTCGCGAACGAGCGCCAGGCCTTCTCGGCGAACCAGTCGCTGCCGTCGCTGAACGTCACCGCCTCGCTCGCGCTCAGGGGCGACGACCCGGAGTACGGGGAGGCCTGGGGGAAGCTGGTCTCGTCGCCGGGCGTGGACGCGCGCGTGGGGCTGGTCTTCGGCCTGCCGCTCGATCGCTCGCCGCTCCTCGCCGCGGAGCAGGTCGCGCGGGTGGAGGCCGAGCGCCAGGACGTGGAGCTGCGGGCGCAGGAGCAGCGGACCCGCGCCGAGGTGGAGAACGGCCTCGCCGACCTGGCGGCGAACCTGCGGCTGCTGGCGCTCTCCTCGAAGTCGGTGGAGCTGGCCGAGCTGAAGCTCACCGCGCAGGTGGAGAAGTACAAGAGCGGCATCTCCACCCTCGCCGACGTGGTCCGCTTCCAGCGCGACCTGGACAACGCGCTCATCGGCCTGCAGCGCACCGCCCGCGCGGTCCGCGTGGCCCACGCCCGCCTGCTCGCCAGCCAGGGCGTCCTGGCCCGGGCGCTGGGCGTGGAGGTGCGCTGAGATGGCGCCGCCGGTCATCGAGCTGCGGGGCATCACCAAGGTCTACCGGCGCGACCAGGCGCAGGTGCCGGTGCTCCACGGCGTGGACCTGGCCATCCCCCAGGGCGAGCGCGTGGCCATCATGGGCCGCTCCGGCTCCGGCAAGTCGACGCTGCTGAACATCCTGGGCTGCCTCGACGAGCCCAGCACCGGGACCTACCTGCTCTCCGGCACGGACGTGAGCCACCTGCCCGACGACGAGCTGTCGCGCCTGCGCAACCGCACCTTCGGGTTCGTCTTCCAGGCCTTCCACCTGCTCAAGGGCATGACCATCGTGGAGAACGTGGAGCTGCCCATGGAGTACGGCGACGTGCCGCTGGGTGAGCAGCGGGCGCGGGCGCTGGAGCTGCTGGAGCTGGTCGGGCTCGGGCACCGGGTCTCGCACCGGCCCAGCGAGCTCTCCGGCGGCGAGCGGCAGCGCGTGGCCATCGCCCGGGCCCTGGCGAACCGGCCGCGGGTGCTGCTCGCCGACGAACCCACCGGCGCGCTCGACTCCAAGGCCCAGCGGCTCATCCTCGAGCTGCTCCTGAAGATCCACGCGACCCTGGGCACCACGCAGATCATCGTGACACACGACCCCAAGGTCGCCGAGGAGCTGGGCCACCGCACCATCCGCCTCTCCGACGGGAGGATCGACCCGTGAGGGCGGGGGCCCCACGGCCGTGGGCGGTGGTGCTGCTCGCGCTGCTCGGCGCCGCACCGGCCCCTGCGCCCGACGCCGCAGCGGAGGACCCGGTGGCGACCGACCAGTTCACCGGCTTCATGGTCGCGGCCAACGCCACCGACCTCTACGCCCCGCAGACCACCTTCCGCATCCGCGGGTGGAACTCGAGCTGGGGGCAGGTGAAGCTCCTGCAGCTTGCGCCGGATGGCAAGGAGGTGAAGCAGGGCGAGGTGGTGGCCCGCTTCGAGTTCATCGGCCGCGACGCGCTGCAGTGGATCAACGACCGCATCCAGCGCACCGACGCCGAGGCCTCGCAGAGCCGCATCACCACCCGTCAGACCCTGGACGCGCTGCTCATGGAGAAGCGGCGCCGCGAGCTGGAGGCCCGCCAGGCCGCCCTCGACGTCCAGCGCGAGAACGCCATCTCCCGCCGCCAGGCCGAACTCTTCAAGATCCGCCACCGCATCGCGGACTTCGAGGTCGAGGCCGCCCAGGCGCGCATCGAGGCGTCGCGCCGGGCGATGGCCGCGGAGGACGCGTACCAGGACCTGAACGTGAAGTGGATGCGCGACGACCTCACCCGCTACGCGTTCTACGAGAAGGCCTTCCAGCTCACCGCGCCCCACGACGGTGTCGTGCGCCACGCCTTCCATGCGCAGGAGCGCCGCAAGATCCAGAAGGGCGACAACGCCGGCGGGGGCGCGAAGATCGTCTCGCTCGCGCGCGATGCGAACCTGGCCGCACGCTTCTTCGTCCCCGAGCACCGCATCGCCGAGGTCCAGCCAGGCAGCACCCTGGTGGTCACCACCAACCTCTCGGCCGAGGAGCACCGCGCCCGGGTGACCAAGGTGGACTTCTTCCCCCAGGAGCTGGGCTTCCTGATGGAGAACCCCAACCTCCCCAACGGCCAGGAGAAGGCCTTCGCCGTCACCGCCGAGCTTCAGGGCGCGCCGGACGGGCTGTCGGCGGGCACCGAGATCCGCGTGAAGGTGAGGGCCCCGTGATCCACGCGCGCCACCTGCGCCGCAGCCTGGTGCAGTTCCGCACCCACCCGCTGCGCACCGCGCTGGCCCTGCTGGGCATGGTGCTGGGCGTCAGCTCGGTGGTGGGCATGGTCTCCATCGGGGAGGGCGCGCAGCAGGAGATCCTCGCGTCCATCGAGGCGCTCGGCGGCGACGTCGTCCACGTGAAGGCCAAGGAGATCCCCGACGACAAGGTGGGCGAGGTGGTCAACGACTCGCGCGGCCTCAACCGCAACGACCTCGCGGCGCTGAAGACCGTCTTCACCACGCTGGGCGACACCGCGTTCGCGCGCTGGACCAGCCTGGGCGTCACCGACCTGCCCATCTCCACCTACAACCTCAAGCTGGTGGCGGCGGACCCGGCGGTGTTCTCGCTGCACAAGCTCGGCCTCGAGGCCGGCCGGGCGCTGCAGGCCGAGGACGACCGACACGGGCGGCGCGTGGTGGTGCTGGGCTCGGACGTGGCCCGGCGCGCCTTCGGCGGGCAGGCGCTCGGCAAGCGGATACGCCTGGGCTACGCGTACTTCGAGGTGGTGGGGACGCTCTCGGCGAAGAAGGGCGGCAGCGACCTCCCGGTGGACCCGGAGGCCTACAACCGCGCGGTCATCGTGCCCTTCACCACCGCGCTCGAGCAGCTCGCCCCGGCCGAGGCGTACAAGGAGATCGACCTCTTCTCGGTGCGGGTGGGCAGCCTCGCCGAGACGCTGGCGGCGAAGCAGGCCATCACCCCGGTGCTCAAGTCGCTGCACGGCGGCGTCGAGGACTTCGAGGTGGTGGCCCCCGAGGAGATCCTGGAGAAGAAGCGGGCCACGCAGGCCATCCTCAACGTGGTGCTCATCTCCATCGCCGCCATCTCGCTGCTGGTGGGCGGCATCGGGGTGATGAACATCATGCTGGCCAACATCATGGAGCGCATCGGGGAGATAGGCCTGCGCCGGGCCATCGGCGCGAGCCGCCGGGACATCCGCGAGCAGTTCCTGGTCGAGTCGGTGATCATCTGCGTCATCGGCGGCGTCATCGGCGTCGTCTTCGGGTTCGCCATCTCCTACCTGGTGGGCTGGCTCTTCTCGCTCAAGGTCGCCTTCGCGTGGACGGCGATGGTCGTGTCGTTCGGCCTCTCGGTGGGCGTGGGGCTGGTCTTCGGAATCTGGCCGGCGGTGCGCGCCTCGCGCGTGAGCCCGGTGGAGGCGCTGCAGCATGAGTGACGCCTTGGGAAGGCGCGCGGCAGCCGTCGCGCTCACGCTCCTGCTGGCCGGGTGCGGCCGGGAGGCGGTGCCGGTGAAGCTCACCGTGCCGGTGCAGCGCGGCGAGCTGGTCTTCTCCGGCAGCTACTACGGGGAGATCGAGCCGCGCACCACGCACCCCATCATGGTGCCGGAGCTGCGCAACACCTGGCAGGTGACGGTGGAGTCGGTGCTGGCCGACGGCACGTTGGTGAAGAAGGGCGACGTGGTGCTCACCCTGGCCAAGGGGGTGATGACCGAGGACCTGCGCGAGAAGGAGTCGGAGCTCGCGGTGGCCGAGGCCAGCCTGCGCAAGGTGCGCGAGCAGAACGAGGACGAGTTCATCAGCCGCACCCTGGCCATCCGCCGCGACGAGATGGCGGTGGAGCTGGCGAAGCTCGCGGTGGTGGAGGGCGTGAACCTCATCTCCCGCATCGACCTGGAGAAGGCGAAGGTGGACCTCTCGCGGGCCGAGCTGCAGCTGGAGCTGGACAAGAAGGAGCTGGTGACCTTCGAGAAGAAGCGCGCCGCTGCCCTGGAGATCGAGCGGATCAAGGTCGCGTCCTCGACCGACAAGGTGAAGGAGCTGCGGACCCAGCTCGGGCTCCTGGAGATCAAGTCGCCGGCCGACGGCGTGCTCTATGCGCCCTACGTGCGCCTCAACTGGACCATGGGCAAGGCGGCGCCGGGGAAGGTCGCGCGACCGGGCGACAAGATCCTGGAGATCCCCGAGCTGGACCGGTTCAACGCCGCGGTCTACGTCCGCCAGCGCGAGGCCTCGCTGGTGAAGGTGGGAGACGAGGCCAAGGTGGTGGCCACGATGTTCCCGGGCCATCTCTTCAAGGGGAAGGTCGTCGCGAAGGACGAGTTCGCGACCACCCGCAACGAGCGCACCGGAGCCACCACGCCGCAGGGCACGCTGAAGGAGGTCAAGGTCGTCCTGGAGCTGGAGGACTCCGACCAGCCCCTGCGGCCGGGCGGGACCGTGCGCGCAGACCTGTCCACCGTCCTGGCCAAGGACGTGCTCGTGGCGCCGCTGGCGGCGCTGAAGGAGAGCAAGGGCGCCTGGAGCGTGACCCGCGAGGACGGCAAGGTCGTCCCGGTGAAGGTGGGCCGCACCTCGACGACCCACGCCGAGATCCTCGAGGGAGTGGGCGCCGGCGACCTGCTGCGGCTGGAGTAGGCGTTTTTCCCACGCAACTTCTCCCCGGACGCTGCGACAATCCCGTCATACCTCTGCCCTGCCCCCGGAGTGAGCGATGCGCGTGACCCGCCCGACCGTCCCGACCACCCCCCGCGTGCCCGCGAGCGCGACCAAGAGCGCAGCGGTCAGGACCCCGAAGGCCAGCACCCCGGCGCCGGCCACCCGCGACGCCCGCGACTTCGGGCGCTACCTGCAGGACCAGGGGCAGACCAACTCCTGCGGGACCACCAGCCTCTCGATGCTGATGAACTTCTGGAAGGGCAACGCGGGTGCGTACACCCACCAGAAGATCGACCAGTCCATCCGCGTGTTCGACGGGCCGACCGCGCCGACCAACATCGTCAGCTACCTGCGCACGCAGGGCTTCCGCGCCGAGGCGGTGAACAACGCCAGCGTGAGCGACATCCGCAAGTACCTCGACCAGGGCGTGCCGGTGCAGGTCCTCTACGATCCCAGCGCCGACCCCAGCGACGTCTACCTGCACTACGTGGACGTGGTGGACTACAAGGCCGACGCGCAGGGCAACATCGTCTCCCTGAAGATCGCCGACCCGGCGGGCGGGCGCCTCACCGAGGTCCCGGTGGGCGAGTTCCAGAAGCGCTGGCAGAACCTGAAGCTCAAGAACGTCGGCCTCGGGGTGAACAACCTGATGATCGTCGCGCTGCCCAAGGAGAACGTCCCGGTGCGCGGGCGCGACGGCACCATCCGCAACTCCAACGAGATCGCCCTCCCCAAGGGCGGGGACCTCGGCTGGCAGATGAAGGTCGCCGACGTGATCGCCGACGTCACCAACTGGGTCGGGAAGGCGGGGAAGGCCGTGGGCAACTTCTTCAAGGGCCTCTTCGGCTAGCCGAGCGGCGAGCGCCGCAGTCTTCCAGGCGGCCAGGTCCTCGACCTGTGCCGCCTTCGCTATGCCCAGGCTTCGAGTACCCGCCCCCGCATCGCGGGTGGCTCGGCCACCTCGGCGGCCAGGCGCGCGTAGCGGTGGTAGTCGGCCCTCAGGGCGGTTTGCACGAACACCCCGTCGAGGACGCGGGACTCGAGCACCTGCGCCGGGAGCGCGGGGACCGCCTCGGCACGCAGCGGCGGGGGCGACACCGGGACGCACTCCTCCGACCGGCGTCGGGCAATGGCCGCGGCGCTCGCCAGGTTGCGGGCGATGATGGACTGCATGGAGTACGGCACGATGCTCTCGGGCTGGTCAGGTCCGGGTGCAGTGCATTCCACTAGCAGTTGGGCGCGTCCCCGTCATCGATCACGTGCTCGGGTGGCCGGTCACTCGAGCTCGAACACCGTCAGTCCGTCGTTGCTGGTGACGTATGCGCGGGAGCCCGCGACCGAGACCCCGGGGCCGAGCGTCGGCCTCGCGAGGTCGTAACCGGGGCCGCCGGAGAGCTCGGCGCAGATCCCGCTGCTCCAGGCTGGCATCTGGTACAGCGACCCGGCCGGTCCGGTCCCCTGGAACGACGCCTGGCCGACCAGCAGCGGCGCTTCGGGGGCGGCGAGGAACAGCGGCGAGAGGTCGACCGAGTACAGCGTGCCGGCGCCCAGCGCCGAGTTCGCGGCCACCACCGCCCAAGAGCCGTGCACCGCGAGTCCCCAGCCGTCGCGGACCCGGGTCACCAGGTGAATCGCGTCGCCTGGCCCGACCTGCGTCGTTGGGTCGTCGTCGAGGGCCTTGGAGACGTCGGCCACCACCAGCCCGTCGGCGCTCGTCGCCACCGCCCACCCTCCGCGCAGCGAGCCCTCCCGCGGAGCGACCACCACGGTCCGGTTCTCCGGCGCCGGCAGAGCGAGCTGCAGCGGGAGATGCGCCTGGACGCTGCCGGCCCCGAGCGTGGTCGCGGCGGAGTCGTCCAGCGCCGCTCGCAGGTCCACC